>PLEQ01000307.1 GCA_003136475.1 Deltaproteobacteria bacterium | reverse complement strand
AGAAGTTATGCAGATCTCTGAAAAAATCGGAGATCTAAATAATCAACTCCTTGTTGAGAGAAATCTTGAAAAAGATCACCAGTTTAAAGAAAATGCTAGAAAACAACTTATAGTTGACAATTACGCCCTAAAGCAAACCGAACTTAGAAAACAGCATGAAAATACTATCAAATTTGTCCAAGATGCAGAAAACCAGGCCCTAGCTAGTTATCAGCACGCAAAACATAAGTTTGAATCGTTTGAAGAGAACAAAAAGCGCTTTGAAGAATCTCTAAATAAACTCAACGAGCAACTATCCGGATATTCCGGACAGTTCAAGTCCAAGGAAGCAGAACTAGCTTTAGTTCAAGAAGAGATCGAATTGGCTCAAATTGCTAAGAAGGCTATTAAGTCATATATTTCATGTAGTTTCGAGGATGCCCTAGATAGCATTAGTCAGACCGCAACCAATATCTTAAGAAAAATACCTAACACGTCTACTTGGACCATTCGTATTGAAGGAATTAGGGAAACTAATTCGGGAACAATAAAAGAAAGCGTTACAGTATATGTCGACACTGATGGCGACATTAACATACCAATAAAATCGTTCTCTGGAGGAGAAGGAACTAGTCTTGGATTATCTTTAGATATCGCAATATTACAATTAATCGAAGAAAGGACAGGCAGCGGAACCAATCTTTATGTTATGGACGAACCCTTCAATGGACTAGACGCTGAAAATATTGAACAAATATTAACACTGCTAAAAGAAATTAATGTCAATAAGACCATATTGCTAGTAGACCACAATCCCCTCATTAAAGAATTTACGAATAATAAAATAACGGTAGTGAGAGATGGTTCATATAGTAGAGTATTGTAGGAAATTGTATGAAAAGAATAAAGTGGACTAAAGAAGCAATAAAAAAAGAGGCTCTTAAATATAAGACACGTAATGAGTTCAAAAAATCTAATGGCTCTTCATATAGAGCAGCGATTAAATTGAGCATCTTAGGCGAGGTTTGCATACATATGCCTCAAAACGCTTCTATAGGGAAATTACCGCCTAATTTTAAATGGACGGAAGCCCTTCTTATAGCGGAAGCCTTGAAATATAAGACCAAGAAAGAGTTTAGACTTAAATCGTCTGGCGCCTATAAGAGAGCGCGACAAATTGACATTTTAAACAAAATCTGTTCCCATATGGAGAACAACTTACATTTATGGACAAACGAAGAATTAGCTAAAGAGGCCCTTAAGTATAGGACTAGGGGCGAATTTCAATATAACAGCAGAAAGGCCTACAACGTAGCATGGCTTAGGGACCTATTGGACGAATTTTGCTCACATATGGAATTAGCGCATCCTGCTTAGATTTTCTAAAAAAGACTTCTTGACTTCCAATCAATTTTGAGGGATATTGAAACAAATGATTCTCCTAGAACTTACAGAAAAAGAACTCGAAGTCCTAAAACAAGGACTTGCCAAAGAACAGGATTCTTGGGTAGATCGAACCGATGTGAGTAACGGCTTTAGGGATGCTGTTAATGAAGTTTGCGATTCTGTAAAGGCGAAGCTGGACAGTTGTGCACAGACGAGGCCCGAAGTTCTTATTTCTGCCAAGGACCTGTTTTATCTAATATCTTCAGCCAAAAATGAATACGGTCATTTGAGAGCAGACCTATATATCTCGAATAAGAGAGTAGAAGAGAACGATTTTAAACATATTGCCCTTGCAAACGCCCTAATCATGTGGTTGAATGAGAAGAAGGTACTAAAGAATTTAGTAAAGTTCGACTTTACAGATACTTCAGCTCAGTATGAGGAGACAGAAGAATGACCGCGACTGACACAGCTATCTTGGAATTGAATAAGGCTGGCCTTTTTGATAAGGATAGTGATTATAACGGAATGATAGGAGAATCCATAAAAGAACTCCTATTGACGTTTCAAAAACAGGGACACTCTGGCTATTCAGCTCAACTTACCGCCTCTATTTTTTATAAATTAATAAAGGGTGAACCGCTAAGTCCGCTAACGAATGATCCATCTGAATGGATGGAAGTTTCACCTAATACTTTTCAAAGTAATCGGGTGTCTAACGTTTTTATTGATAAAGGTAAATCAGAAAAACCTTACACTATTGAAGGTAAGGCATTTTCGGATGATGGTGGCAAAAGCTACTATACTAGTATAGACAGTAGGGTTCATTTTGATTTACCGGGCTATCCTCCTAAAACGGAATACGTAATCGTTACCGAGAAAACGAAAGAATAATGGAAATTACATTGAATCAAGTAGATGTGGCCAAACTTGCTTTAACCGAACAAGATACTTTAGTGGTTACGGTAAAATCCGATAAAAATAGTTTAGATAGTTTGACACCTTTCGCTAATCTTATGCGGGAAACTTTTGACCAAAATAAGGTCGTAGTAATTGGACTTAGAGGAAATGACGAAGTAGCTTTTACTATAGTTCGAGAAAAACCACAACAAAATTATTGTTCCGACTGTAACTGTGGAAAGCGTGAAGGTACTGAAAATGGTCTGTCCTAGGTGTAAAGAACTAGGCCAAAAGAGTACGATCTATAATAGCTCCACATACAGCTCCACGGTTATGCATTGTCCTTCTTATTATGATGAAGATGGGAAATTACATAACCATGATTCTAATACCAGTTCTACTTCTATGTCGTGCTCTAATGGACATAGATTAAATATTACATTTTCCAAAAAATGCTCGAACTGCGATTGGGGAAATAATGGGAAAATCATTGCAGAAGAATATTGTGGACCGACCGGCGAAACTTTCTCTAGTACTGTATCATTTAATGGTTACAGACCACAAGACTGGAAACAAGTAGGACAATATGATCTTGAAGAGGGAGCGTTATGACCAAAAATAAATGGCTTGAAATTTACGATCGAGATACAAAAGAATGGCTAGATAGTGTAAAAGATAACTTTGTAGAAAATTGGGAACATAATAAAAAAGCATGCTTGACATGGATCGAAAAGATTGATAAGCTGACTGAAGTGTATAACTTAGAAAATAAGGAGAATTAAGATGGGTCGTCCAAAGGGAAGTAAGAATAAGAAGACGCTAGAAAAGGAAAAGCTCGCCAATTCGGTAGATTCTGCGAAGAATATTGAAAATCTACAAAATAGTCTTTCAAATCTTTCTGTAGAACACAAGATTGAATTTGAAGCACGTCTAAAAGACGGATTTGTCAAAAACGTCATAGAAGAATTTAAGGGAGAATGATATGGGTCGTCCACGTAAAGAGCCTCTCAGCGAATTGCAACAGTTAGCTCAAAAGATCGGTGAAGACGGAAGCGACGTATTGGCAAATTTGGAGACTCTTTCAGTAGAAGAGCTAAATAAGCAAATAGCCCAGGCTTCACAAGCTATTCAGGAAAGTAAGGAAGCTCTAGAAGCTGATCAACCTAATGGGGACAAGAGTCCTTATCTCAAGGCTAAGGAAGCTGCTAAGGAATATAGTTCTGATTTTCGTGCAACTAAAAAACGTCAGAATGCTATTATTGCAGTTTCTATTAAGCTTCGTCAGGAGAAGGGTGCCGCTTAATGTCTAGTTTGGAATACTTACAAAAATGGAAAACGGGCACGGAAGCCCTGAGTAAGGCAGTACTTCCCTCCGAGTGGGAACTGCAACGAGTACAGGAATGTGTAGGGGGCCTATTTTCATTCGCCAAGTTTAAAGTTGGAGATAAAGTAAAAATGGCTGCTACATATCCCGTAAATGCCCAAGATTCTTGGGGTTGGATGTCATATAGGCACTTATTTAAGGCTGGATCCAAGGCAACCATTTTAAGTGTGGATTGGTACGATAAGTCTTTTAAGTATATGATTGAGTTCGATAGTCAAACTTGGATTGATGATAGCAACAATATTCATCCAAGTACTAATGCTCCTCAATTTTCAATAAGTGAAAAGTGGCTTAAGGCATCTAAGTGAATATCGAAAAGGTCCTAAGTTTAGATATTTCTACTAAGACGGGATGGGCCTTTGCTACTAGTTCAGATTCCGGTATTCAATTGGTTGATTACGGGGTTGTTACTCAAATTCATGAACCTAGTGGTGAATATCCATCAAACTATGTCATGTGGGCATATAAGTGTTATACGGAAATTATTAGACTTATTGAAAAATATTCGCCCGAAGTTTTAGTCATAGAAGAAACTAGTAAGGGTAGCAAAAATGCTATGAGCCAGAAGATTCTGGAATGGACCCAATTTTTATTGGCTCAATATATTACGTCCAGTAAGATTAAGTGTGTGTATTTAATGACAGAACAATGGCGTCGTGAAATTGGATGCCAAATGACTAAGGAAGAAAAAAAGAGAAATAAGGAAGTTAGAGAGTATAAAAAGAAAAATAAGACCATAGTCGCATATGATATAAATGGTAAAAGAACGGGACTTATTGGCAGAAAACATGTCAATATTCGTAGGGTCAGTGAGATTTTTGAAGGTCAATTAAAAGAACCTCTTAAACGCAAAGATGAAGATTTAGCAGATGGGCTTGGACTTTTATCTTGTTACCATTTTAGGCGCATGAAAGGTCCTGCCAGAGGCGAAGAGATTGATATGGCAGATTTATTTGAGGGAAAAGTATGAGTTTCTGGGAAAAAAATAAAGCACCACCAAAACCCTGGGAACAACCAGGACATTCACCTCAGTCAGAAATGGTTCTTGATGAACAAGCAGTTTCTGAAATTACTGGCGAAACTCCACAGGATATCTTCGAGGAAGAAGAACAAGACACATCAGAATTGATGTTCGACGCAAACCTTCGCTTGGAACAAGGGCGTCTTTATCAGATGGTCTTGGCCAATGACATTTTCGGAGATACGGATGCGGATCCCAAGGCTATCCGAAATGTTCAACGAGAAATTCGTAAATTTGTTCGAGAACGTATGGAAGTAATGCTTGGGATTAGGCAAGAACAAGTTTTACAGACCCCTGTTATTTCTTCTCCATTTAACGATTTGGAAGTTACGGCACTGAAGATGATTGCCTCTAAAGTTACTGGTGGAAAAACCGAAGAAGCTCCAACTCTTGTAGTTCAAGCACCGATTCAACCAAAGAAGGATGGGATTACGGCCATTAGCGGTAACTTACGAGCTAATTCCACCCCTACTCCGATAAATAAGCCTAAAGCTACCCCAACTCCCACATCAAAGAAAGCTGAATCAAAGCCTGTACAAAAACTTCAGGCTAAATCAGCTATCAATAAAGACGAGGAGTCGGCATTGGTTAAGCCCATTGACCAAATGACTCCGGAAGAGTTAGCTACATATAATAAGGCAGCTGAAGAACGCTCCGCTAGAAAGCGTGCAGTTACTCCTGCCAATCTGATCCCGCATCCGAACCCCCAACAATTGGAGATGTTGTATACGGGAATGGCTGCTAATATGGGTGTTAAATTAGTACCATCGAGTTCTTAATAAGGAGATATAATGTTCGATACACATAAATTAAACGAAAATGGGTTTGAAGAAGTTAAGAAATTCAAAAGTCTAATGTCTACAGCAGTCGTTGAAGCACTGTTATTGCTGCCAGATAGTAGAGAAAAGTCCATCTTTGTCACTAAACTAGAGGAAGCTATGTTTTTTGGCACCAAGGCGATTGCTTCTAAAACTGAAAATCACACTGAAATCACTAAATACTAAAGGAGATAAATATGTCAGATAATACAGATAAGCGTACTGCTACTCAGCGAATTGAAGACCTAGAAAAGGTCGTAACCATGGTTTGTCAATCTGTTTTTCAACTACAGAATGCAAACAAGGCTCTAACTCAGCTTCAGAGCGATGTTGGCCTTCTTAAGCATAGTGCTAAGCTCATTGATCGCAAGGTCGATGCGGTTATTAATTCCGCTTCATCAACATCCGGAATCAGTTTGGAAAGCGTTAAGGCTTTTATGATTGATGCTTCCATTAAGGAACTCAAGGAACAGGTAGCCAACCATCTCAAGAATGGCGAACTAGTTGAAGCTGCTGAGATTACTGCCAATGGTTTCTGTGTATGTGAAGAGTATGGTACGGATGGTTCCGTTACGGATCCACGAGTACAATTCCGTCTCGATTCACAAAAGAAGGAAACGGTCGACGCTCTTCTTGGAAAGAAGCCCGGCGATGTCGTGACTTTTGGGGACAATACTTTTAGTGTCAAGGTATTGGAAGTGTATGCACTACCGCCTGCACCATCTCCAGATGCAGCCACAACTACCGAGGCAGCTCCTGCTGCGGCTGAAACTGCGGAGGATACTTCACAGCCAACTGCTCAGGAAACTCCAACGGCTACTCAAACTGGTCCGTCAAACGACAACTTTACCTCTCCTCCAGCGGAGACTCCAGTTGAGACCTTTGTTTCTGATGCTGGTTCTGTAACGACTCCAGCGGCTACGGCGTAATCTTATAATAAAGATGTCTCGACGATAAGTCCCGGACTTATCGTCCTACGTAGCGAGACAGAACGGTGGGTGCCCAGGACGCAAGGTGATCATGATCCTCGTAGTCCGATGCCTGGGTAAACGCTCGGCAAGCCGAAAGGCGCGGCCCACCGTCTTTTTAAAGAAATGGAAATTATGGAACTAACTAAGAATCATATCAAGCTGATTAAAATATATTTGAAGTTAGTTAAAAAAACTGGGATGTACCCAGGCAGGGCTGAATTGGATGCAGCTGGATATAATCGTGATAAGATTAGGCATTATTTTACCAATCTGAATAAACTTAAATCTACTGCCAAAATTTGGGCAGAAGAAAACGATCCTACAGTATTTGATAATATTATTGATGAAAGTATATTTACTTCGGAACGCCTTTCTCAACTAGAAGAAAATGTAAAAAAATTCAAGCGTTTCGTAGTCACTACTGCAGTGGTTGGAGCCCCAGTTCATCAAGGATTTTTAAAAAGTATTCGTACTTATTGTAAAGATAAGAATGCTATGCTTCTAGTATTACCAGCGGCAGATCCAGCTTCTACTGGTGGAGATATTGCCAAATGGAACTTGGATCCTTCCCTGGGCGCAGATTCTATCGTATTTAGTGATGTCGCCCTAAACGATAATGTATTTCTATGCTCCATTAAATTATCTGCTAAGCAGATTGATCCTACCACTGGACTGGATCGCATTGGTCAACGTAATGGTAGTTTTATTTACGCTTCTCCAAAACAACGACTAAAGTTCATGCCAGTAAGCAACATCAAGCATCCTCATGCGGAAATGACTACTGGCGCTATTACCTTACCACGATATTTCCAAATTAGTGACTCAATTCACAGCCCTTATATGAGTGAGCGTACGGCCTATATTGCCAATTATGACCATGTAATTGGTGCCATTATTGTAGAGATTGGTGAGAATGGCAAATATCACTTTCGTCAAATTCAAGCCGATAAGGACGGAAACTTTGTAGATCTTGCTGATTTCTATAAAGGCAATAAAATTACTAAGTTGTATGCTGAAGCCATTTCCTTAGGAGATTGGCATTCTGGAGAAACGGATCCTACAGCGATAAAGGCATTCAAAGAATTAAACGATGTAGTACGAGCTAAAAAACTATTTATTCATGATGGATTTAACGGACTTAGCATTAACCATCATGAACGTGAAAGACAAATTCGTAGAGCCATCCTAGCTAAACAAGGATTATTAAATCTAGAATCGGAACTTAAGGTATTTACTGAAGATCTTGATAATCTTGCTTCTTGGAATCATGTACAGGAAGTAGTAGTTGTAAAATCAAATCACGATATCTTTTTAGATCGTTGGCTTGATTCTGGTGAATATGTAGACGATCCCCATAACTACCATATTGGCGTAGAGCTTGCCAGGGCTATGTCACATGGACACAATCCTTTACAATATGCTGCCCATATGTTTGATCTAAAGTCCAAAAATAAGATCAAATGGTTAGATATGGATGAGGACTACTTCATTGCACGAATCCAGTGCGGTGCTCATGGTCATAAGGGTCCAAAGGGCTCTAGAGGGACGCTACGAGGCATGGAGAAGGCCTATGGCCTATCTGTTACGGGACACTCTCACGGTCCAGAGATTCTGCGTGGAGCTTGGCAGAATGGTACTTTAAGCTATCTCAAACTCTCATACAATCAAGGACCATCTGATTGGGTCCATTCTTCAACTGTCATTTATCCAAATGGTATGAGACAGTTAGTTAACTCTTTCGAGGGCGATTGGCATTTAACATGAGCTGGAATATGGCAAGATGCTTAAACCTAAGGTATTTTTAGAAAGCAATTTTTCTTAACTATTCGTCACATGATATATGTAGTCTAAGGATGGACTAACATGTGAGCAAGATGGATGAATTAGATAAACTCGATAAGGCCATTAAGGACTGTGAAGTCAGGCTAAAATCTATTCGTACTGCTATTGATCAATTAGATAAAGAAATCAGTATCTTAAGCCCACGTAAGAATGAATTAGAACAAAATATAGAATTTCATAAAAAAGCCGAAATCGTTCCAATCGCACAGGAATACAAAAAAGCCAAAGCCGAATTGTCTAAAACTAAGGCTAGGCTTATTCTGATCACTTCTGATCAAAAAAAAGCAATCCAAGCATGTAAAGATATTGAAGAAATTATAGCCAAATTCAGGAGTGACTATATCCAACTCTTAAAAACTGGTGAAAATAATATTTTAACTCCCAATTTTGGTGGTTCCCGTGGAAAGAGATGAAATGATTCGTAAGATAAAGGAAGATGAAGACTTTATCCATTCTCCAAAACATCAAAATAGTTTGAATAAACTACTTGCAAAAACAGATAATATCCTGGAGAATGGAGCTATAGGTAGGCTTCTTCTAATACCAGAAACGGAAGTAGAGGAACTCTATCAAAAGTCAATTGCGGAACTACGCAAGGAGATGGTAGATGGAGAAGACGCTGACTAATGATGATATCAAGGTAAGCAAGAAATACATTCTCAGGGACTGCAGTATAAGTATTATAAGGATAGAAAGTTGCTGCCAATATATCGGTCTTTATACCGAAGAAGCCCAATTTGTGCTTTCTGCCCTACAAAAACTTCTTGCTCCCGAATCTTCCAATCCCCCACCGGATCAATTCTGATATGCAAAAAATCGAAGTTTGGACGGATGGATCGGCCACTACAGCCGATAAGCCCGGTGGCTATGGTTGGGTATTGGTAGTAGACGACAGGTTCCATTCAGAAGGTTTTGGGCGTTGTGAAAATGCCACTAATAACGACATGGAGCTTCAAGCAGCCATTGAAGGACTTACTGTCGCTATAAAACTTGTATATCCCCCAGTAGAAATTCTAGGCAAGTACGATCCCGTTGATCTTATACCTCCCCAAGTAACATTATGTTCGGACTCCCAGCTCATTCTTGGTTGGGCATCTGGAGAATACCGATTCAAACAAGAAAATAAAATGGAGAAGTATAGGCAACTTAAAATGCTTATGGATAGAATGTATGCGCAAACTAAATGGATTAAAGGACATTCCGGAGTAATTTGGAACGAGCGTTGTGATAAACTTGCAAATCAAGCACGTTTAAATCTAAATGTTGACAAAACACCAAATACCGTAGATACTAGAATTGGAAGCAAAAAGATCGGAGTAGTATCTTTGTGGTACCAAGGAATACTACGGTTGGTAGATTTCGAACAAGGCATCGTAGAAACCTACAATAGGGACGCACATGGTAAACGTGGCAGCGTAATTGAAATTAGAGAGAGTAAGGATCGATGAAAATGGTCTATGATCTTGTTGAGATTCCCGTATATTACAATCCCCTCAGAGATCCTTTTGGTGAAAATCTCACAAATCCTGAAAAAGAATTCAGCGATGGCGTGAAAAAAATTTGTAATTCTATGGAAAGGGACGAACGAGAAGCTGCTCTTTTTGATAATTACACGGTAATAGGCCTTTCAAAACAGCTTATTGAATGGGAAAAGGGTCCCTACATTCATTCTCCAGAATTTTTGAGGCAAACGTGACATTCCCAGAATTTAATATAGACAATATACAGTTTAAGGCTTCCACTCTAGAAAGTTGGCTAAAATCGCTGCCGGAAAATTCTCAGCTTAGGATTTTTCATACAGACAAAGATGGGATTAGAGTGACATGGTTAGAAGATCATACCAATAATACTATTTTTATGGTGTCAGAGGATAAAAAATGAGCGAATCCTATTTTGTTGCCATGGACTCAGAAACCGGGGGCCTTAATCCAAAACAGGCCGACATTCTTACATTATTTATGTCTGTTGTTGATGAAGATTTTAAGGTTTTAGAAGAACTAGATTTGAAGTTAAAGCCTAACGATCGACTACCTATTGCTGATCAAGGCGCCCTCGATGTTAATAAAATCGATCTACATAAACATTTGGCCGATCCAAATACTGTCACTTATGCTGAGGCGAAACTTAAAATTACCGCCTTTGTAAAGAAATATTTGAAGAAACGCGGTCGATATTCTAATTTGATCCCCCTTGGCCAAAACGTCATGTTCGATTTGGGATTTATCTGGGAACACGTTATGGATAAAGAGACTTGGGAATCTCTTTTTAGCTATAATGTGGAAGATACGAAGACTGCATCTTTGTTTTTGAAAAGGTGTGGGTGGTTACCGCGTGATATCGGTACCCTGAAGAGTTTAGTTGAGTATTTTAATATTCCTAAGCGTGAAGCCCACGAAGCTCGTGGAGACGTGTTAATGACTATAGATGTCTATCGTCACATGGTAGACCTAATGAAGAGTAAGAAAAACGGTGGATCTAATCAAGATCTCATTTCTCTTTTGGAGGCAGAATGAATAAAACATATACAGTTCAGGAAATCGTCGATGGTCTCAATGAAGCCCTAAATCTCTTGTCATGTGCCAGGCCACAAAATCTTCTAATTGATGAAAATGAATATTTTCACCGACTTCATGCTTTACAAGATAAATTTGATGATGAAGAAAGGGAATCCGATGAGTAGACTAAATAGCGTATCAAAAGGCCTTTCTATTTTAGATAAGTATCCCAATACCGATATTGCTTGCGAACACGATATCCTATTTGCTGGCCCAGGTGATTCAAAGAATGTAACTGGGGAAGATAGGATCGAACTAGAATCTTTGGGATGGTTTGTTAGCGACGAATACGATAGTTGGGCCATTTGGATATGAAACGTTCGGAAGCCATTACCATCATTGCAGATCAAATAGAAAAATTATTTGCACACCCATCTAATGGGTATCGGGATGAGTGTTCAGATATACTTTATGCATTAGAAGATGTGGGGTTTACTCCGCCCAAGTGGCTAAATCCAAATCCTAGTCAATCAGAAAGAACTTTTTCAAGAGACGGAGATTGGCATCGTTTAGACGATCTTCCTGATGGAACTGCGCAACATGCTCTGGAAACGGATGGATGGGAACCAGAATGAAAAGATCCGAAATGATTGCAGCGATAGACAACGAGCTTTGTCATAGGGCTGTTTTTGAAAGCTATGTAGAGCCAGATGGTACTTGGGACACCTATAAAGTAGCAGAACTTATTCTGGATCGCATTGAACTTGAAGGAATGCCTCCGCCATTCTGTTCTGAGATATACTACAAGGTATGGCGTGATGGCGGAACTGGCTATCAATGGGAGGCAGAATGACTAACATATTTGAAGGTATGGATTATAAAAATGTTTATCTTCGTAAAGGAACCGAAATTATTGGTCTACATGCCATAGGAGATAATAATTCTGAATGGATCGTAATAGGTTTAGATGGAAGTGAAACCTTCCACAGAGGTTTTAGGGCCTATGAGTCTTGGGGTAATGAATATAATGAAGACCTTCAAATGATTGGAAAAGGTTCTTTTCGGGTATTCAACGATATTGACATTGTGGCAGAAGAATTCGTTTCTGAGGGATGGGAATATTTTAATCCCCACGGCAGCGGTGCTGTATGAAAATATTACTTGATCATTGCATATTGTGGGACGATACCGAATGTAAACTGGGCATGAACTGGTACAAGTTCTATCCCGTGATTGGGTCTAAACTGCCAGGTTCGGGAGGATTTTGCCTATCTTTCAACCTTATCAAATGGTACGTGAGCATAACCTGGATTAAGGACTATAAGGCTCACCAAACTAGGTCAAATTATAGGCATGGAAAAAAGCTGGAAACGTAATGCTCAAATTTAAGACTCTAGCCCCCAATATATACGCTGTGGAAGGAACCACTTCATCAGAAGTGGCAAGGCTTTTCTTAAGATTTCAAGAATGTTATGAATCTCCAAAATTTCGAGATAAGATTTTTACTTTAAAAGAATTCAAGGAATATTATAAAGAATTTACTAACTCTACTAGTTTCACGTACTACTATGATTGGGTTGGATTCAATGTTCCGGGAACAATCGTTGATAAATTCATTAATGGACGATTCAATCCTCTAACTAGACAAGAACGCTGGCTAGTGAACCAGATTAAGAAATTCCACAAGACAGCTGAAAGATATTACATCATAGGATATAAGAAGAATTCTCGTGGGACACTAAAACATGAAATGGCACACGCAAAATTTCATATTTATCCCTCATATAGAACGGAAGTTCTTCATGCGCTTGGTAAATGTATTTCAGACGAAGAATCTATTAAATTGGCAGACCATCTTCGAGAGATGGGTTATCATCTAAAGGTCATAATGGACGAAATACATGCCTATGTACTTTGTGAGAAAAGTTACTTAGCAGCAGAAAAGCTATGGTCAAAAAGCTTGCCTAAAGCCCAAGAAGAACTCGAAGAGATTTATAAGAGATATCCATGAAAATATCAGTACATCAACATTGTGAAAGTTCTCTTACAGGATCTCCAATTTCCTCAATGATCAAGAGGGCATCAGATCTTGGTCGAACTCACTTTACATATACAGATCTTGGACATCTTAGTTCTGCCCTTAAAACGTATGGCCTTGCTAAGAAAGCCGGCTTAAAGCCGGTTCTAGGAATTGAATTTTATTTTAAAGACCATAAATGCGAGATCGTATCCGGCACTCCAGCAGATCGTTGTAAGTACTTTACTTCTACTCTGTTTTGTCAAAATCAAAATTCTTATCAAGAATTGTGTCGAGTAGTTTCTAAAACAGACATGCCCCAAATTGAAATCCAGGAAGAGACGTACTCTCTGTGGTCATGGACTGAATTAGAACGTCTTAGTAAATTCGATACTTTTTTAGTTATGGGCGGACCTCATGACATGGCCGGTAAAGTATTGTTGGCTTATGGTCCTGAAGCAGCCGAAAAGATTATTTTAAAATCCAAATCCATTTTTGGGAATAGATTGTATTTATCTCTAGTATGTGAGCCTTGGGCTAAGAAACATGCTACGGTTATTAAAATTGATTATGCGGATGGCACACACTCTTCTCTACTGGATTCAGATGTAGTTACGACAGATAAGGCTCGAAAAATTAAGGCTTCAGATCTTATTTCTAGACCGGGACATAAAGAAATTAAGTCTTTTGTTACCAATTCTACTCATTTCGAAATAAATAAAAATATCGAAAAGGTTACTGAACATAAAGGTTTTTTGCCTCTTCCTTGTGATGTTACTCTGGAAATTAATAAATTTTTTCTAGAAATGTCCAAAAAACACCAAATCACAGTATTAGTGTCTGATTATGCCTTTTATAGTGTAAAAGAAGATCATATCGTGCAGACTATGGTTCTAGAAGGTCAGAACCAACTAAAATCAGATCTTTACATGAAATCCCATGAAGATGTTGTTAACTATTTGGTTAACACGCTTGGTTTAGTTAACACGCAAGCGGAAAGTATTTTGGCCAATAATGATAAATTTGCGGAATTATTCAATAATTTTGAATTAAAGTACCAATGGCGACTGGCTGACAGTGACGGAAATGCTTTGCAAAAGTGTATTGATATCATTAACAAAAAAGGCTTAATGCGGTGGAAAGATCCTATTTGGACTGCACGCCTCAGGGAAGAGATTCAAGTCATTGCCAAAAATAAGGTTAAGGACCTGTCCCCCTATTTCCTTCCTATTCACGACGTAATTGACTATTACGAGGAGAACGGTAGGCTCACAGGACCAGGACGTGGATCGAGCGCTGGAAGCCTTATAGCCTATCTAATGGGCATTACGAAGGTCAATCCATTTAAATATGATTTGAGCTTTAACCGTTTCTATTCGGAAGATCGTATTAATGCTTTAAAGCTTGCTGATATCGATTCAGATCTTGAATCACGCGATCTATTAGTAGGAGATGATGGTAAAAGCGGATATTTATATAAGCGCTGGGGAAATAAAGCAGCTCAGATTAGCACTAGAGGTAAAATCCGACTAAAGTCTGCCATTAAAGATACTAATCGATACTTTAATGGATCTGTCGAGAAAGAAATTGAACAACTCTGTAAAAAACTCCCAGATGCTGGTCAAGGAATTACAGATGAGCAGTTTATCTTTGGTATGGAAGATGAAGATGGAAATCATATCGATGGACTAATTGAAACATCTGACGTTCTTCAAAAATATGCAGAATCCAAACCAAACGAGTGGGCCGTAGTTAGACAAGCTTTGGGTATTACTCGTTCTTTTTCAAGGCATGCCTGTGCGTTCGTCATTGCAGATAGTCCTATTTCAGATTTTGTTCCTATCAAAGAAGGAAATGTTGTACAATACGAGGCTTCCGCCACAGAAGAGGCCGGTTTAGTAAAATACGATTTCTTGGTCATCAACCAATTAAAAGATATCCGAGTCTGTATTGATTTGATAAATAAGAAGAATAATGAAAAAAATAGGGTAGGTTATTTTACTCATAATGGGGAATTAACGTACATTTGGGATCTACCAGAAGATGAAAATGCATATAAGAGCGTATGGGACGGTGCTACAGAGTCCTGTTTCCAGATTAATACCACGACAATGACTCCTTTCGTTAAGGACATTATGCCTAGGAATATGGAAGATCTATCCATCATTCTATCTCTGGTTCGACCAGGCCCTCTAGATTACGTAATCCAAGAGACCGGCCGAAACATGGCTGAAGAATATGTATACCGTCGTAATGGGAATAGTTATGAAGATATTCCAGTTCTCAAAGACCTTATTCCACAAACCCATTCAGTCCTAGTTTATCAAGAACAAGTTACCAAAATTGCCAAAGAGCTTGCTGGATTCTCAGGAAGTGCCGCCGAGAATCTCCGAGAAGCCATCGGTAAAAAGAAAAGGGCCGCCATCCTAAAGATTAAGCCCGATTTTATTAATGGGTGTATAGCTTCCGGAAAAGTCAACGAAGAAGAAGCGCAACAACTTTGGGATCGTATTGTAACCTTCGGTCGTTATGCTTTTAATAAATCGCATGGCATTTCTTATAGCTATATAACATATGCCTGTATGTTTCTAAAACACCACTATAATCTGGAATTTTGGGCGGCGATCTTAACTAACGCTAAAGAAAAAGAAATTACAGGCAAGCTTTGGCCACACGTTAAGGATCTAGTAGCTCCTCCGGATATCAACCTATCTACAGATGAAATGGAAATAGATTACGCCAACCATAAAATTAGGGCTAAATTTAGTATTATTAGGGGATTAGGAGATAAATCAATCGATCCTATAGTTCAAAATAGGCCATATAGGGACATTCAAGATTTTGTAAATAAAGACGTTGCGGGTCCATCGCTATCTCGAAAATTGATACATGTGGGGGTTCTTGATTCCCTATTCCCACCAAAACTACCTTTGTTGGATAAATTGCAATTATTTGAAGACGCTGTTGAAATAAAAAAGTTTAACAATAAGATACAAAAATCGAAAGAGTCTGGTAAATTACTTAAACAGTTACAACCCAATAAAGGCGAAATTCCTAAAGAATATTTGACCGTTGAAAACAATCCATTAAAAAATGCTAAAATCAAAAAATCAATTTTGCCCAGTTTGTTGGTTGGTCTTAGAGATTTGGGCCTGAAACATTCGAGCTGTTTAAAAGAAAAGGGATATCCTAAAATATTTTCGCCTCAACAACGATATCAACTAAAAGATAGTCCTGGTACGATCATATCAGATAACGATCTCTATTTTTTAATGACAGGAGAGGGTCTTAGACGATTAGACGAATCGGACGGAGAAGTTCTAGCAGAAGATGCCCATATTGCCGTAATGGCATTTATAGTGGACGTAAAGGTATTTGATTATAAGAAAAATACAAAACAAGCGTTAAAGTTAATCATAGATTGCGATTCTTATGTTAGCGAAAAAGTCCTATGGCCAAATTATTTTACTGGAGAGTTGAATTATCCGCCAGAACTTACTAAAGGTAATATAGTTACGCTTTTTCTCAAAAAAAGAGCTGGTAAGTCAGATCCTTGTTCCATTACAGATATTGTAATAGAAGTATGAAGGAATTATGAGTAAAATCAATAAACAAAAACCTTGGATAAAAGAAGAATTTGAATTTTTAAAAAATAATTTTATGAGTATGTCCAATAAAGAAATGGGGCGTCATTTATCTAGAGGAATACACTCTATCAATAAACGTATGGCGTTTCTTAAACTGAATAGAAATTCAAAATTAAGAAAATTGGCTATAGGACAAAAATTCGGGAAACTTAAAATCGTAGAATTTATAGGAATGAATAGAGAAAGCAGACCATGCTATAAAGTCGTATGCGATTGTGGATCTATAAGAATTTGTACGTATAAAGCACTCATTACAGGGAATACCGTTTCTTGTGGATGTAAGCGCAGAGAAAATTGGAAAATAAGTCAATATGGAAGAGTTTATAGAAGCTACATAAAAAACGCCAAAAATCGTAATCTATCTTTTAATATATCTTTTGATTTTTTTATGGAAATAGTATCACAAAAATGTTATTATTGTGACGAACCTCCTCATAAAATGATGTATTCTCAACATATGAGGGAAAGTTCTGCCCTTAAATATTCTTTTATCCTTATTAATGGCATAGATAGATTGAAGCATAATACTGGATATATTAAAAACAATTGTGTTCCCTGTTGCCCTATTTGTAATTTTATGAAACAGGAACATGACGATAATATATTTCTATCAATAATTTCAAAAATTTACAAACATCATAATAAGAAAAATGGGTCTTGACACACGTACATTTTGAGAGTAGGATGGCAATATGAAGTCTAAGATCCTAATACTTCTTGTTTTGCCTGTCTTATTAGGAATTTCACCTAATCATGATCAAATAAAGGTGGGTGTTATAGACACCGGTCTTGATCTAAACGATCCACGCTTCAAAGACCATCTATGTAAATATGGGCACAAGGACTTCACTGGAACTGGAATCAAAGACACTAATGGGCATGGTAGCCATATTGTTGGTCTTATCCAGAAATATGCAGAAAACTCTAATTATTGCATGTTAATTTACAAATACTATTCTGAAACCGCTACGGGAATTCAGAATATGAACAATGAAATCAACGCAATTAAAGAAGCCATTAAAAATGGTGCAAAAATAATTAATTTTTCTAGTGGTGGCTCAACATTCAACGAAGAAGAGTATGATCTAATTGATCAAAATTCGGATATAACTTTTGTAGTGGCTGCTGGTAATGAGTCCAAGGATCTAGACATTAGAGGCAATGAATACTACCCAGCTTCTTATTGGCTACCAAATGAGGTAGTGGTTGGCAATATCGACAGCTATGGTCATAAGGCCAATTCCTCTAATTGGGGCAAAAAAGTAGCATGGGAAAAAGGGGTTAATGTTCTTTCCACCATTCCCTGTAAGTTTCATGATACATACTGCCAAGGGTACATGACCGGATCTTCTCAATCCGCTGCAACTTTTTCAGGAAAAAGACTTGCAAATAAACAAAATGTAGGATATGGTCAATAAAGATGTCAACTAATAGTGATTTTAAGCTCATAAAAGAAAAGAAATTAGACGAAGAAACTACCTTAAAAATCACCAAGAATAGGATGAGTGGACGTATTTTTGTAGAATTCAATTGTATCAATCCTAAAATTGTTCTTCAGAAAAATTTCCAGGACTCTTTAAACGGTAAACAAGAATCTGAAGAATTCTCTAAGAGTATTAAAAATACAGAACAATTGCGCGAGTATTTTGGTATAAAGAAAAAGATATAAATGGACATTAAGAAATTACGTAAAATTGCAGAAGAAGCTACTCCAGGATCGTGGGAAAACTCTTTTTCTAGTAATTATCCATTCTATGTGGACGTACGGAAACCTGCTCGATCTCTGTCTAAACATGATAGTGACAGGCCAACTTATTGGAGACACCAAGACGGACTGTTCGTTGCCGTATTTAATCCTAAGCAAGTTTTAGAGCTTTTAGATCGAATTGAGGAATTAGAAAATGAAAGCAAGCTTTAAAGTAAATTGTCCAGACGCCTCTTGGAGTCGTTCCTGTGAAATTCCACTTGAAAAAGGTGGCGCTTTCGCCAAAGAACTAGCCGATAATTTTCAAATCGCTATGGATTTATATGAACTTCGTAATGAAAGACGAGATACTCTCTATAATCTAGAAAAAGCTATCGAAGTATTGCGAATGATTGCACAAAATTCTTATGGGACAGAAATATGCAATTCTAAAGAAGAGAATAATGAAATTTTGGCTAATCACTATTTTATTAACCAACAACTAGCTAGGGAGTTCCTAGAAAAAATTAAGAGGTAAGTATGAAAAATAAAGATTTATACGATGGAAAATTCTTTTATGAAATTATTAGACTCAAAGATCCACGGTCAATTCAATTAAATGGTCCTATTGACAATATTCATTATTATACTGAAAATACTAAGTTGTCTAATTTTAAAGGTTTTAGCACAGATTCCAGTCCCTATGGATTTGCACAATTGATTAACGGTACAGTAGTACAGTTTTTTAGAGAAGATGAAATTTTAGTAACGGATAAGGAACTTTAAGAGGAATAAATATGTCATTAGTAAATATTTTAAGTGAAATCAAGAAGAATCTACCACTTGCGGAGTCCATCGTAGACAGCGAGCCAGGAACCACCTACCGTGGGCGAGTTGGCCTAAAGAAAGCAGCTATTGAGACTGTAAGTAGACTTAAAAACGATTATCGTAAAGAGCTTCTATCCTCAACATTTTTTATCGTGGTTACTGGTCCGGCACAAGAACAATTTGCTCAATTAGCGTCTAATCCTGCTTTTGAGTGTTTTTGTTCGGACCCAGAATCCCTCTATAAGGAACTGGCTTCAAAGGTAGAGCCAACTCTATACGGTCGCGAAGGTACACGCCATCTTTTTGGCATTGCCTCAAATGCCTTATATGATAAGGCTATGGAGCTAAATATCGACTCACATAACATGCTTCAGTTCAGTGAGAAGTATAATATGGGTGTTAAGAATGCAAACGACTTTGCATCCCTTCTTAAGGCGGCCATGAATGACCAGGTTGGTTCAGAGATCGTTGGCCTTAACGCAGTGTATTCCTTGGTTGATAAGGCCATTGAAAATGGCCATTCTGCACGGGTAACTCCAGTTTTGCTGAATACTCCGGATGAAAAGTTCGCTCTGGATCTACTACAGAATCTAAGTCGTCTTAAGACCAAGACCTTTTTAGTAGTAGCGGGAAAGCCTTCAAAGACCCTTAACGTAAAGGACGCTGTTGTAGTCAAGAACGTAAATGAAGAATCTGTTGGAGAAGCTCTTGCCGCTATTGGTGGTAAGCTATAAGATGAGTACAAAAACCTTAAAACAGTCAAAAAAGGAAATTAGTACCATCCGTAAGTCTTTGGACAAAGAAACTCAAAGAACTTGGGACTTGTTTAAGGAATTATTTCTGCTAACCTATGAAATAGAAGGATCAAGCAAAGCAGAAAAATTGTTGAATAGAGCGAAAAAAGTATTCGTAGATGTATCTAAATAAATATAAAGGAAAATAATATGAGCAATAATAATGACTGGGCACCAAATTACGGCGGAAATACACAATTTGTCAAGAAGAAGCACTTTGGATTCAATAAGGATACGAACACGCTTGTTTTTCGCGTTCTACCGCAACCAAAGGGATATAAATATGGTAGCGTAGAATACAATAATACTCCCTTTGACGGAACTTGGCATCGATATATTTCAACCATTTTTGGATTCAAGAACACGGAAGGCAAACTCCGTGTATATGAGAGCCCACTTGTTAAGAAAAATAAAGTTGTAGAAGTTCCTTGCGCTGCTACTGATTTCATTAATAATCTGAAGGCTAAGCTTGAAGAGGCTCGTATTTCTGGCAATTCTGCAGTTCAAAGTAAGTTAAACCAACTTGTTGGACAGAAGGGCGTTTACAATACGAACAATAACCAACACATGAATGTGGTCCTTTTAGACGGCCAAATCGGAGAGCTTCAGCTTCGCTATAAGGCTTTTCTAAGTCTCAAGGCCAAAATCGATAAGATCCGTAAGGGAGCCCCAAACGAACTTGGCTTTGATCCACTTTCATTCAATAATGGTCGTTTTTTCATCATGACCAGGAGTAATACTGGTAAGGATACCACTTTTGATGTGGAAATTTACAAGGAAAAAATCGATGTTCCGGGCCATGGGAAGGTTGATAAGGATCTAGTTCATGTTATCACTCCAGAGATCCTAGCCAAACTTGAGGTTGAAGGATATGATCTGAACAATATCCATTCTAAGGTTACTTCTGAGGAATGTGCTCAGATCGTAGCTGAAGTGGATCTCATGAGCGGTAAGAGTCCTGCTTGTGATCGTATTTTTGATGCTCGTTGGAAGGCTGAGCGTACCGCCAAGAAGTCTCAAGTTGAACCAGAACAGTACGCTGACGACGATAATGATAACGACGATACTGCTCCAACGACCACTGCTACTTCTGTAACTAGCACTACCGGTCCAGCAACACCGAATAATGCTATTACGGCACCTGTAGGAACCCCTCCAGTGACTGTTCAGAGTGCTACAGCTACTGCGACTACGGATGGAGAACTGAGCGATGAGGAATTCTTTCGTATTGCCGGCATTAAAACATCTGCATAATTGGGATAATGTATGGAACTAAATCCGGAAGTAGATTTATCTATTGATATTAACAATTTATCTTCTGAAATTAGAAATCTTTCTGTAAAGCTTTATCGTTATTATCAACATAAGGCCAAAGTAGAATCAGAAAGAGATATGGCAAAAGCCATTCTAAAAGAAACCAAAGCAGAGGCATACAAACGAATAAAAAGTGATCTCAAAGTAAAACATACCGAAAAAAGCCTTGAAGCCGAAATTGATACCGATCCAACTGTTATGACAGCTCAACGAAGAGTGATCCGAACAGAACACGACGCCACAACTTGGAGTGGAGCGGTAGATTCTATGAAGGCTAAAAAGGACATGTTAATTCAGCTCAACAGTGATCGTAGGAAAGAAGTGTCTTAAATATGGCTAAAGAAGAAGTATCTTTGATAGATAGGATTAGGAATCGTTTGAACGATAATGCCGGTAAGGAGTTGATTAAGACCTTTGCAGAAGGAGACAGCCTTTTACAAGTTAGGTCATGGATCCCCCTCAAACCATTCTTTAAGCTTGGTACTGGTGGAGACGGATTTCCTTGCGGCCACATTACACAGATCATTGGCAAGCCAGACTCTGGAAAATCCACTCTTGCTATGGAAGGTATCGTAAGCTGTCAAAAACTTGGTGGAGTGGTGTTTTTAATCGATTCTGAGCATAAATTTTCTATGAGTCGTCTCGCTCTAATGGGGGGTAAACCAAAGGAAGTATTGGTTACTCCTACAGACACCTTAGAAGAAGCCTGGGATGCAATTGAAAAGATTTTGGCTGAAGTTCAGACCCTTCGTGAAGAGGGTTTTAAGAACCCAATCATGATGGTTTGGGACTCAGTTGCTGCAAGCGTTCCTGAATCTATGCTTGAAGGTGAGTCTGGAGACGCGCACTTTGCTCTTGAAGCTAAATTGAATAATAAGAATGTTCGTAGGCTTCGTCAATCTATTGATAAGTCAGAAGTTGCTTGCGTATTTATTAACCATTACTATATGACAAATCCCAAGACCAAATACGAACAACCAGAATTGATCATTAAGGGCGGCGAAGAGCTTTCTTTTATGTCAACACTGATTCTCAAGACCAAACAAGGGGCCAAAATTGAACGTACAGTTCTTGGTGAAAAACAACAGATTGGTCGAGTAACCAGGTTCACGGTTCACAAAGGCCATTTCCATGGTCGTACGATCGTCAAGGATGTTAATGTAGTAGATATTGGTATCCTTGAGACCGCCGAAGATCTTGAGAAATATCAGAAAAGCCTAAGGGGCGAATTATGACCTCCAGGGATTTTTGTTACTGGTTACAGGGATATTTTGAAATTGGGCAAAATCAGCCACGTCCCGCAGAATGGTCTCCTAACCTAAATTCAGAACAAATTCAATGCATCAAAAATCACTTAGCGATGGTTTTTAAGCATGAAATTGATCCCTCTCATGGAGATAAAGCCCATCAAGATAAATTAAGTGACGTTCATAGTTATAGAGACAAGGCCATTAAAGATCTTGCCGATGCTATGGGCAAAATAGATACCGGTAATGTTAAAGTCAATTGTTAAAAGTTTGGCGGCAGCACGAGAAGCCTGTGGTGACAATATTGGAGTCATAACGCTGTCAGTGAAATCCTGAACGACCACGATAGACGTGTCTATCTAGTAAGGCTGGGGAAATTCGGAACTACTTAGGGTATAACTCTGAAATATAGATTCCGTTAGTACGCCAGAGTGAGGGTGGCGCCTCACCCGCCAACAAATTCGAGAGTTACCATATATAGTAATGGCTAGAGGTCGCGCCTCTAGGACAAGGAAGCTATAAGACGGTGCAAGTACGTCACTCTCGACCACTTCAAGGACCAATATGAAAATCTCACGATTACTTTGGATTCTATTCAAAGCTTATTTCAAATATGGAAATTGCCAAATAGATTTACTCATAGAAAATAGATTTGGTCAATCCGAAGCAAAACTTGGCGAAGTTGCAATTGCGACCTATACAAGTGGGAAAAATCGTGTTAAGTTATTATCAGAGGGATTCACATGAAAAAGATCGTTTGTTTGTGGGGTGGTCCAGGAGCTGGCAAAAGTACGACTTGCTCAGGCCTATTTAAGAAATTTAAAATTTTAGGCCTAAATGTAGAAATGAATCGTGAATACATTAAGGATTGGGTTTGGGAAGGTCGAGAAATTATAGCTGGAGATCAAGTTTACATTACAGCAAAACAGGCTCGTAAAGAAGTAATTTACATGCGTAAAAATATGGACGTGATTGTTACAGACAGCCCCTTAGCTCTCACAACTTTTTATGGCAATATTTACGATAAATATGAACGTGAGGGAGCAGCCTGTAAAGCAATTGTAAAGCAGCACCACATGATATGTAAAGATCTGGGATACAAAGTTGATCATTTCTTTTTGCTCCGTACAAAACCTTATAATCCAGTTGGTCGGTATCAAGACGAGTCCACTGCAAAAGAATATGACGCTAAAATTTTAAATTTTTTAGATGAATATCCTATAAATTATAAGTTTATTTCTTGTGATGACAAAGCCGAAGACGATATTGTTAAACAGGTAATGGACACAGATGATAAGTAAACTAAAAAAATGGTACTTCGTAAATATAAGAATGTGGAAGCACCCTCCTTGCGACTGTTGTCCTTGGAGAACTAGAATGAGTGTCTGCCGAATTCAAGCATTAAGAGATAATTGGGACCTGATTAAGAAATTAAGACTTCCTGGACAGAATGTGGGAACAAAATGATTGAAGTTCATAGACCAGCAGCAAGTGAATTTAAGATCAATACTAAGGACGATTTTGAACTTTGTTTTCTTCGTCATCAGTACTTTCGAAGAGCCAAATTTAATCCTTCCCAAGAAGAAATGCAGCCCTATATGGGCATTGTAGAAAACCATACAAATAGTACATTTTATACCTATTACAACCTATTCAAGGCTGTTGGTATGTATCAGGAAGACATCCTTAACATAGGAAGAGTTCATTTAGTATCATTTCTAGGCTTATATACACTAGAAAGAATGGACGAAAAAAAGAAAGTATTTTCTGAGAATTTTTTAAGGTATAATTATAAAGAGGCTACTCAAGTAGATTTTGATCAAAAAAATAAGGCTAATTTTACCATGTTCTTTAAACAAAGGATGGAAGATTTGGTAAGAGTATGCAGACAGAAATGTCGTAATGTAAAGGGAAAATCTTCTGATGAGTACCAGGTCTTTTCTGGCCCTGGAAAGCCACTTAAAGAACCAAGGAAGCTGCTGTCGGATTATGAAAAGTTGGGGTATAAAAAAGTGGATTTCTCAGTTTTTAAATCAATACGCAAAAAAGCCAATGTTAACAGTGATGCCACTATGTTCAAATTTGGCGATCTTTGGTATATTGCAATTATTTCAGACAATAGAGATTTAGATCTTGAAGATATTGTAAGTTCAGGATATGATCCTTATGAGAATGCACACAATTTAAGTCCAGATAAGGCTTACGAAATAGAAGAAATGAAGAGTTTTGACATACTATTTTATAAAAAATCAAAAGCTCGTAAAGTTATGACCTTAAAGAAGTTTATTTCGAAAAATAAGAAACGAAAGTCGTATCAAGAAGAAATTCAGACAGCTAAAAAGCTATTAAGGTCTCTTGGAGAATGATATGAGCGAAAGGCCATCCATCCTTAGGCTTGTAGAAATCTGGAAAAACAAAATTGGTGTAGAAATGAAGGGTCGTGGTGGAACTGAATTCATCGGTATCCCCATGGATGGACAACGCCTTAAAAATTTTAAAGACTTATTTCAAACCATGATTGATTTAGGATATTCTAAGATAGAAATATCATCCCCTGCAGTATTAAAAAAAATCATAGACGAATGTTGGCCAGATTTGATTGTTAATATGACAGACAAGGATTTAAAAATCTCCAAAGACATCGTCCGTAGACAATGGACGAGCATTGTAGATAAATTTTCAGACGTTGTAATTTCTCAGTATGTAGAGCCGGAAAAAGATAATATTCCAGAGTCTGATGATATTGATAAGAAATCGGAAAATGACAAGGAAGAAATTTTAGAAGATATTTTTAATCCCAAAGGTCGTATCAAAATCGAGCCTTTTGGTAGAGTGATGCCCGCACTAGACGAAGAGTTATTTGCAAAATTGGCCGCTGTCGATAAGATGCTGAAAGAAAAAAAGAAATGAGCGACATTCTAGAAAAAATCGAAGCCGAGATTGAAAAAGACAAAGATCTTCAGAGAAGGAAAGAAGAATTCCAAGAGAAGGACTTATTCCTTAAAGAACATAGGGTTGATAGAGATCTTAAGGAACTAGTTCAAAACAATACCGAACTTGAGAAGGCAAAAAAAATCAATTTTGGACCGATGAGCCAAGAGACCATTCAAGCAATGGTAGCATCAAATGACGAGTACATGAGATCCGCTAAAAATTCCATGCTTTTTATAAACGAGGAATTTGATAAGTTGGTACCTTACTTTCGAAAAAATTTAATTCTAATAGCTGGAGATACAGGCGACGGAAAATCCACAACCGTAGCAAACATAATCTACGACACCATTAATAGAATTAATCCGGCTACTGGCAAAAAGGGAAGAGTTTTAGTTCTATCCAACGAAGAAGCTCCTGAAGACTTCTACAATCGAATTACCTGTTTATATACGGGCTTAGCCTATATCAATCACAACAAGTTTACTGACGAGCAAAGAGAGACCTTCAATAACTATATTCCCATATGGGCTGAAGAGGGTCGTTTAACCATTATTGGAGATACTTATGAAGGAGTATCTGGATGGACTACTACAATAGAGGGTATTGAAACGATTTTCAATAATCTATTGAGAGACGGTCATACTTATGACACAGTTATTATTGACTATTACCAAAACGTTAAACGTTCAAAAATAAACCCGAAACTATTAGATTGGGAAGTTCAAGCAAAACTCTCTAGTTTCTTGGATTTAATGAAACTTCAATATCCCGGAGCCATAGTAGTTATGGCCCAAATGAAAAAGCGTGTAGATGAAGATGATAGCACCCCTTTCAATGTTAGGTTAAAGGGCAGTAAAACAATTTGCGATAAAGCCACTTTTATCTGTGAGCTTATCCCAGAACGAAAGCTGTACAGAAGCAAATGGTTTGTGTGGAAGAGTCGATTTAATGAAGCCGTAGGGGAATTTATTTATACAGGATTCGATAGGGGAAAGTTCGTGCCATATTCAGCCGCTTTCCAAGAAAGTATACGGGATAGAGTAATCAAGAATTTGGAAGAAGAAAATGACAAAAAAGTAGGAATCCATAAAGACAAGAAAAAGGAAAACGAATGAAATATGAAGGTTGGCTAGACAAGTCATATTCGGAACTAGATAGAACAAGTATGTTCCAAAGTGTATCGGTCCCGGTCAAAGCATTAGAATCTTTATTAGAGGATAATGAGAGTTTAGAGAATTATGTCAAATACTTAACTGACAGCAATGAGTACCTAGGCAAAACTAAAGATTTTTATAGTTGCAAGGCCGATAAATTAGAGATAGCCTTAAGGAAGGTAATAAGTAATCCAGACGAAGATAGTCTAGAAAACGCACTTTTAATAATTGAATCTGTACAACCCAGGAGAATTGAAAATGGATCGTAAGGCCCGTGAAGAATTGAATGAAATGTCGAAAAAAGTTTTTGGAACTACGTCAAAGTGGCAAAAGCTTGTTAATAAAGGCGTTGCTGAGCCATATCAGCGAGAACGTGAAGTTATGGTTCCTGGAGCCAATGGAAATCTCCTCAAGAAGACTTTTACGGATACCAAACATGTTAAGAAACGGTATTCCGTAGAAGAAGTCCGTAAGCTTATGCAAGATGAGCTTGATGAACGCCAAAAGAGGGTCGCCAATAAGGCTCTTGATGATCTTGCCCAAGAAACCGAAAAGCTAGGACTAAATGAATCCTGAAATGGATGGAATAGACCATATCAACGTTTATTCCAAGGGTAAGACGCCTCTAGGACGACTTCTGTCGAACTTTGCCGATACGCCCTTTCATCACCCTGATTATGGTCGTTTTAGGACCGTAGAAGGCTTCTGGTACTGGCTAATGACGGGTCTTGAGGAGCTAAGGCGTCTCCCAGGATGGGAATGCAAGGAATTGGGTAAAAAGGCTACCCTAAAAAGGACCCATCCTACAGAAAATGAACTGGCTTTAGCCTATATAGCAAAATTAAATGACCATCCAAGGATACGTCAAATGTTGGAGAAAAATACTCTTCCGCTAACACACTATTACGTATATAACGGAAAAGTTGTTGAGCCTAAGGAATGGCAGTGGACCGCCCAGCTTTGGACCAAACTATAGACATATGGATTCTACCGGTGAATCATTATTGAAACTTCTCTTCGATCCTGGAGAGAATATCTCTGTAAGCAATAACCAATTTGCATACCATTCTATTCCTTTAGAAAAAGCTCTATCCGGACAGATTTCACTACTATCCACAAATGATTTTTCTGTAACACA
Organism: Deltaproteobacteria bacterium; assembly: GCA_003136475.1. GTDB lineage: Bacteria > Bdellovibrionota_B > Oligoflexia > Oligoflexales > Bog-1112 > BOG-1112. The sequence continues at coordinate 7,707 of PLEQ01000307.1, read as the reverse complement.
ATGTGATTCTTCAGAACTCATTTTGGTGTCTATAAATCCTATCGAAGGATTCAGAAAAGACTCTAATGTGTCTAAGTTTCGGACGTTCTTATGGGAATGCGATACTGGTTCAATTCAAGAACAGCTAAATTCTTTCAAAAAAACTGGCCTTCCAATTTCTGCTCAAGTATTTTCCGGTAATAAGTCAGTACATGCTGTAACTGTACTGGAAGACAAAGAATTGCCAGACGAAAAGACCTACCGCCATCTGTATCTTTGGGCACTTAAAATATTAACGTTTTGCGATCAAAACTGTAAAAACCCTAGTCGTTCGGTTAGAATTCCTGGAGCATATCGAGAACCAGGAAAGAAGCAGAGACTCATAAGCCTAAAAGGAAGAATCAAATTAGAAGACTTCTATAAGTGGCTAAATCAATGGCCCCAATTAAGACCTATGCCTAAACAAAGAAAGCCCTATAATGGAGAAGCCGATTATAGCAGGCTTTCAGGATGGGCCAAACGAATGATGAGTAGTGGCATAACATTTAGGAACGGTCGGAATCAAACCTGGTTTGCACTGGCTGTAGATTTTGCCTTGGCCGGATTTACTGAAGATCAGACAATCGAACTATTAAGCCCTAAATTCTTAGAAGAGCACGATTTTAAAGAAAAAGAATGGTTAATTACTGTTGGAAGTGCATTTAAATACGTCGCCAATGAAAAAAATAAGAGTTGACCTATCCCTATTATTCATATATAGTCACTAGATGAAGATGAAATTCTTTGATCTAGCAAGAAAAATATCTAAAAAAAGTACGCATCCGTACCACAAAATTGGTGGGGTTATTGTTAATAAATCTAAAGTAGTATCACTGGGATTCAATAAATACAAAACTCATGCCAAAAGCAACCACCCATTCCAGCATATCCATTGCGAACTGGATTGTATTTTGGGAGTCGAAGAAGGGTCTCTTAAAGATTGCACTATATATCTTTACAGGGAGAATAAAAGTGGTGATGTCGCGATGAGCAAGCCATGCGTTTGGTGTAATAAGCTTTTGAGAGATGTTGGCATTAAACGCGTATATTATACGGACTACGGTTCTTACAAAGAAGAGGTATTATTGTAATGGAACAATCTCTAGGTTTTGAATCAATATCCATTAAGCAAAAGAAAAATCGTTGCTCATCGAGACTAGATGCTGATACCAAATCAGAAATCATACGTGGCATTAAAGTGCAGATTCCACTTATTGCTGCTAATATGTCCACAGTCATAAACGCAGATTTTTATATAAAATTATCAGAACTTGGCGCATTTGGCTTTTTACACAGAGCCCTTCAGGAAGCAGATTATGTATCTGAAGTCCTAAAAGTTACTAAAAATTGTCAATGGGTACCAGTTTCTATTGGCGTGGGAAATGATCAATACAATTTAGCCCAAACCCTAATCAAGAATGGGGCTAACGTGATTGTGATCGATATTGCCCACGGTTATAGTGATACAGTAATTGATCTTGGCAAAAAACTAAAAACAGATTTTCCACACATCAAAATGGTTGTGGGAAATACGGTAAATCCAGACATGATGTATGAAGTGGAAGACTTTGCAGATGCTGTAAAGGTGGGTATTGCCCAAGGATTCGCCTGCGAAACCAAGAATACAGCTGGATGTACTGAAAAACAGTTCAGTGCTGTTCTAAAATTTAAAGAATTATCCAAAAAAATGGGGTTACCTATTATTAGTGATGGGGCCCTTAGAGAACCTGCAGATTTAGTAAAAAGTATCGCTGCAGGGGCTAATAGTGCCATGGCTGGAAGTATTTTTGCTGCCTGTCCTGAGAGTGCGGCAGATTTTTTTTATGAAGATGCTATAGCCACTAAAAAAATTTATGCCGGTATGGCTTCTGAATACGTCCAAAATAAATGGAAAGGGGGTTTAAAGTCGGGTACATGCGCAGAAGGTGGGGTTCGTTATCTAGACGTTGGAAAACCCGTTGTACAAATGTTAGAAACGTGGCAAGGAGCACTTAGGTCTGGAATTACTTATGGTGGTGGAATAGACATTAAATCATTTCAAGAGTGTGTTGAATTTATTAGATTGATATGAAATCCAATGAAATTGTAGAAATAAAAAATAGTATAGTTTATTTTTATGTTTATCATAGAAATAAGATCTATGTTGCTAAAGTAGACGAATCAGATTGGTATAAAATTAGTCGATATCGGTGGTGTGTTACCTATAATACAAAAGAAAATCGTATAACGGGATTAAAAACTTCAGATCCTTGGACTAAATTACACAGATTTGTTTTAAACATAACAGATCCTAAAATACTTATAGACCATAAAAATGGGGATGTTCTAGACAATACAAAAGAGAATTTAAGAACCTGTTCTCCTGGAGAGAATGCTAGGAACATCAAATCTGATAGAAAAAATAGCAAAACTGGAATCAAGGGTATTACTTGGCATAAATCTAGTAAAAAATGGGCCGCTCAAATACAAATCAATAACAAGAGAATTTGGTTGGGCACATTTCCCTCTAAGGAAGACGCCATTAACGCATACGAAAGGGCCGCTAAAGAACACTTTGGGAAATTTAAACGGGAGACCTCTTGGTAAGAGACGAAGAAATTAGCAGACTAATCAGTTATGTGAAAGGGCTTGGACTCACGGTCACTTTTTGTACTTCTAAAGAAGAAGATGATTCCGCAGCCTGGTATTTAGACAATACCGGTATAATGATTAATAAACAGAGAAATAAATCTAAAATTGATACCGTATTAACTTTGATCCATGAAATTGGTCATGCCAAACATAATCTATGGGAAAAGAATAGGGAAATTGATCCAACTTTAGAAAATGCAATTGACCACGTAGACAAGGCCGAAGAATTAGAACAGGATAGTAAGAAAAAGCAAAGAAAAGTTTTGCTAAATCATGAGATCGGCGGAACAAAGTATTGGAATGAGATTTATCATGAAACTAATATGAAGTTTCCAATGTGGAAATTGGATCTTGCCAAAGAATACGATGTATGGCAATATGAGGTTTTCTATGAAACCGGATCTTATCCAAAATACAAAGAGCGTCGAAAGAAGCACAAAGAGTTAACTAAAAAATATAGGAAAGCAAATGTCTAAAATCATTAAATTGGATAACAAGGGTAGATTTCCGCTCAAGGAACTTGAAGACATAATGGATATCACCAAGATCGATTCCTATACGGTCAAGTTAAATAAGGACAAGACGATTATCCTAAAGTTTTATGATAAAAAGAAAAAGTTAGTAAAAACAAATGTCCAGAAGTGATGATATTTATGCCATAGCTGGTCGTATAAAGAACCTAATAGCCATGGAAGATCTTGGTCTCACTCAATCAGGGCTCTATATTGTTAATGCTCATGCCCTAAATTTAAAAGACCTACACGATTGTGCCAATAAGATTCCAGAACCTTTTAAGAATGAATTGAAAAATTTAATTTTTAGTCAAGAAACCATGTCCAGAAATATTCTTAAATTGGCTACCCCAAAGGAAGAGCCACAGTCTTTTATGGAGAAATTTATGGAAACTAAAGCTCGATTTCAAACCAATCAAGAGGCTTATAAATATTTTAAAAAAGAATATGAATCTCTAGGCCAAAGATATGGCTTGACCGGTGACGATTTTTGGATAGAAGCTGAATGTGCAGACGGTGCTCGCACTAGTAGGACTGAGGACTATAATAAAATCATGACCCTTCATCGTCAAATGGGAATGTGTCGTTATCTAATGAGCAAGGAAAAAGAAAGTGAATGATTTTGTAGGACCCCAAATTCCGCTAAATTCTACTATCGGTATATCCGATAATAGCTCATTTTTGGTTCATACCCATACTCCTACATTCCAAGAGCCTCTGAGTGGATCTACTCTAGGAATCTTGATGGTTCTATCAGTATTTCAATACGATAACTCTATTAATCCAACATACTCGAACGCCATATCCCAGGCGAGCAAAGCCGCTTACATTCAATCTGGTGGACAAGCTTTTCAAGACAAAATTACGTCAAAAGCTGAAGGAACTGCTAGAAATGTTATGCATTCTGTAGGCATTACAGATGGTCAGGTAGGCACTCTTTTGGGCATAACTAAAGTTGTAAAAGATAGGTCCTTAAGTTTAGACGGTCCTAAAGTGCATTCAGTTAGTACCCACTTGACCCTATCCCAAACTAATGGTAGTATAGGGCTAGAATGGACGTTTAAATGAGCGAAGAAAAGAAATACCTCGAAGTAGAAGCAAAATACAATGCTGATGACATTGATCGTATTAAATTCAAAGACTTGGCTAAAAGCCTAGGACCTAAGAGTTTTCTTTACGTTGAATCTACTGATGTTTACTATCTTCGTGCCGAAAATGAATTTCTACGTTATAGAATGCCAAGCGAAAACAGGCTTGGTGGGGATGAGGAAAATCGTTCTGAACTTACTTTTAAGAAAAAGAGTATGGATAAAAATAATTGGGTCCGTACTGAAGTAAATCTTAGGGTTGATAAAAATGACCCATTTCTAATTCATGCTTTCTGTGAAGGTCTTGGGTATAAGAAAAACTTCTCCATCCAGAAAAGCTGCGATATTTACTTTTACGATGATGCCGATCTGGTCTATTATACCGTCAAAGGCGAAGATGGCAAATACGCTACATTCGTTGAAATTGAAGCCGATGAGAGCCTAGAAATGACCCAGGAACAAGCCTGGGAAGTGGTTCAAAAATATGAGAAGCTTCTTGCACCATTAGGAATTACGCCGCAGAAACGTAAGAAATTAAGCTTATTTGAAATGTACGTAAAAGAGGTAAAATAATATGCCATATATCAAACAAGAACGAAGAGAAAATATTAGACCCTGCGAAATCCCAGGAGACAACGTCGTAGATATTGAAGAAATAGATTGTGCTGGAGATCTCAACTTTACCTTCACGGTAATTATAAAGAATTACTTGCTTCGTAAAGGTCTAAACTACCAAAATATAAACGATGCTATTGGAGCGTTAGAAGGCGCTAAACTAGAACTCTATCGTAGGACCGCTGTCCCATATGAAGAACAGAAGATTAAAGAGAATGGCGACGTACCCTAATGAAAGAAATACTTCTTACTCAAGGAAAAGTGGCATTAGTTGATGATGAAGATTTTGAAAAAGTATCCCAATTAAAATGGTATGCTCATGATAGTAAAAATGGCAGATTTTATGCCAGACATGATTTCCATATAGGAATGGACAATGGAAAAGAGCTAAAAAAGAGAGTATTTTTACATAGATTTTTATTAAATATGGAAAACTCACAAATTAAGGTGGATCACATAAATGGAAACACGCTAGATTGTAGACGACGTAATCTCAGAACGGTTACAGATAGACAAAACGTGACTAATCAAAATAAAAAAAGATCCGATAACACTTCTGGATTTAGAGGAATTCATAAACAAAAAGGTTTAAAAATTAATTCTTGGTATGCCTACATAAGAGACTCTCACGGGAAAAGAATAATTTTAGGACGTTTTCCTACAGCAGAATTGGCAGCAAAATCTTTTGATAAAGCGGCTAAAGAAATCTATGGAGAATTTTGTGGCAAACTCAATTTCGAATAAAGAATTTAATATGGCGTGGGGAGATCCCGTAATAGTTCGCCAGGCTCTTATTGAGACCCTAGGCCATAAATTTGGCATGGCCCCAAAACTTCTAGAGTCTATGGGGTACACTCCGCATCTTGGTTATCCCCATTTAATCGAACAATGCAAGGATCTAGCTAAAAGACAATCTGGGCATAGACCTAAGCACCTTTTTATTTCACACGGCGCTACGGGGGCCATTCATGCGGCATTGTATGCCCTTAAGGCTCCATGGACTGATTGGGTTGTCACTAATAGACGATACTTTCCCATATACCCTCAAATCATTTCTTTATCGGATATGAACCATATCGATTGGCAAAAGATGAGGGATCTGTCTAATCTCCAAAATGGATGTACCGAGAGAAACTTTATAAGGTTAGTAGATAGTCCAAGTAATCCTGAGGGGTTAATAGCCCCTTTTGGGAATGTCGATATCTGGGATGCAGCTTATGCTACTGGATCGTATAGTTCGGGAGGACATGTTCCCTCTAGCTATAAAATTATGTGCGGTAGCCTTTCTAAGACTTTAGGGCTATCGGGACTACGAATTGGATGGGTTTCCACCGACGATGATGAATTGGCTAAAAGTTTAGGCATTTGGGTCACCGCCAATTATATTGGATTATCTAGCGTGTCACAGAATATTGCAGAAGAAGTTCTGCAGAGTCTAGACATGGATCGATTTGAGACTCGTTCTTCAGGATACCTAGACGACAACAGACAGCAAATGCAAAAACTCCTAAGTCGATTTGGACAAAGTGAAGTTCCATTAAGGGGAATGTTTTGTGTGTTGCAACTTGGTAAACCTGAGAAGAAAGCCTTGGATAAGGCCAACATTAAATGGACGCCCGGAAGCGCTTGGGGAGAAGATGATAACTGGGCGAGACTTAGTCTTGGTCAAACGAGAGAGATAACCAAAGCGGCAGTAAAGGCGGCACTAAAATGATCACTCCAGAACAACTTATCTATGATTTACAGAAACAAGTAGCCAAGCTCGAAGAGGAGTTGGCTCAATATCAACAGCATCTTCTGGATTTTGAATTAGCCGCGAAATCGTGGAAAAAGGGCTATCTTGATATGGAGAAATGCTATAAGGTTAAGTTGGTAGAGGCTAATCAGACCATTGAGGAATTGCGAGAAGAGATTGAAGAATTAAAGTTAGAAGCTTATCCGGAATCAGATGGGTTTTAACGAATTCCTAGAGCGTCAAAGATATATTTTACTAGAGCAAAAATTTCTAGATAAAAAAGGACGGCTACGAGCCCTAAAGCTATAATAGCCGTCCTTGACTTCATATATTACTGGTAATACTCCGTAACAACAATGTAACCGGGACCGCCATTTCCCCCAGTTTGTCCCGAAGTACCTGCAGGTTTATTGGAAACAAACCCTAAAGCGTTGGTGTATGCTTGAAAATCGTCTTGGATACTCACAACGTCTCCTTATTGGTAGTGCGCGATGAAAACGACCATACCGGCCGCGCCCGCGCCGCCAGCTGCTGAACTTCCGGTCGACCCGCTTACCGAAGCTCCGACAGTATAAGTGTAGGTAGACTTGAGTGTTCCCGTAATCGCGCAATGGACATACGCTCCGGCCCCACCGCCAGAACCGGGAGCAGCCGAAGATCCACCACCGGCTCCACCACCACCACCACCTGAGTTTGTGGATGCACCGCCACCGACGTTACTCGTAGCTCCGCCACTACCCGCACCACCAAGAGCGCTAGAACCGCCCATGCCGCCGTTTGCTGAAGCAGCCGCCACACCAGAGACGCCTCCGCCGTTGCCTCCGGCAGCAGAATCGATATCGGTGCATTCAGCACCGATGGAGAAGGTACCCCCTACGCCGCCAGTATACTGGTTAGCAGGCCCGCTGCCGCCGTTAGCGGTCGTTGTATTGTTGCCGACAACGGAAGAGGCGTTTCCGTTAACACCCGCGCCGCTTGATCCCGAACCAGCGCCGCCGGCACCGCCTCCTACGACGATAATCTCCAACCATAGAGGCGATGGAGATGTGGGCGTGGTGTAGGTAGCTGAGGTGCCAGTAGTGAACTTTGAGATGGAGGGGGCTTTAAG
>PLEQ01000433.1:4249-4456 GCA_003136475.1 Deltaproteobacteria bacterium | reverse complement strand
GGTCGTAGCCGTCGGTAGATCTCGAGCAGAGCTTCTTCACGCGTTTCGACACGATCACTTAACAAAGTGTCTCTAAAGGAACCATCGACGTTTATGCCGTCGATAAAGAGGATATCGAATTCCTTAACATTGCTTTTCGCAATTTTTTCGAGCTCTTCTTTGCCAATTTCAGAATTGACTTCAAGGATCACATCACCGTTTTTAGAT
>PLEQ01000433.1:0-4213 GCA_003136475.1 Deltaproteobacteria bacterium | reverse complement strand
CATTTCCACGCGGAAACGACCTTTTTCATCGATAGAAATATGTTCATTGCGATAAAAATGCCCTAGGAGCTCCTCCTCGGAATAACCCAAAGCCTTTAAGAGAATCGTTGCATGCATTTTTCTGCGACGATCGATCCGCACAAAGAGAATGTCCTTGAGATCAAATTCAAAGTCGATCCAGCTTCCCCGATATGGGATGACGCGCGCTGTATACAGAATTTTGCCGGTGGACGAATTCTTTCCCTTGTCATGATCAAAGAACACGCCAGCTGATCTATGAAGCTGAGAAACCACAACCCGCTCGGTGCCATTGATGATGAAAGTGCCATTTTCGGTCATCAACGGAATTTCACCGAAGTAGACTTCTTGCTCCTTCACATCACGAATACTGCGTACATTAGCTTCTTTATCGACATCCCAAATAACAAGTCGAATTACGACCTTAAAGGGAGCCGCATAGCTCATACCTCTTTGCCGACACTCACTAACGGTATATTTAGGCTCTTCGAAAGAGTAACTTACAAACTCTACAGTAGCCGTTTCTGCAAAGTCCTTTACCNNTCTCTACTTCTTTCTGTAGAAACTTCTCATAACTCCTTTGCTGAATTTCAATCAGATAAGGATGTTCTATGGCCGGTTTTATTTTCTGATAACTCTTCCGAGGTCGCGTGAACAGTGCGGCCAATGAGGTCATCGCAAGCTCCCTTATAAGAATGGATCAAAGACCTATAAGCCCGTTTGCTTATTAGACCTAATGTATGTTGCCGACGGCTGGCTGAGAACTTCAAAACACCTTACAACAATACGACATGAGACACTCACGCGTTCCAGCGATGGACTTGCTGTCTCATGTCTAGGCCATTCCCAGCTAACTTTAAGGCGCTCCGAAGTATAATTCTATAACGAAGCACGCTAAGTTACTTAATTTCTACTGTAGCGCCCTCTTTCTCGAGTGCCGCCTTGATCTTAGCTGCTTCTTCTTTGTTCACACCAGCTTTAACTTCCTTAGGCGCGCCCTCTACAAGATCTTTCGCTTCCTTGAGACCAAGACCCGTTACAGCACGAACTTCTTTGATCACGTTGATTTTTTTATCACCCGCGACTTTAAGAATGACCGTAAACTCGGTTTGCTCTTCGGCAGCTGCCGCGCCACCTGCTGCGCCGCCTGCCATTACGGCAACGGGGGCTGCAGCGCTGACGCCGAATTTCTCTTCGAGATCCTTAACCAACTCCGCCGCTTGTAAAAGCGTCAGGTTTTCTAAGTACTCAATAACTTGCTCTTTTGATAGTGTTGCCATTATTTCCTCCAAAGTTTCGGCGACGGCTAAAAAACCGACTTTAAATTCAGCTTCTTAGCCAGACTTTTTTTCTTTAATTGCTGAGATAGTTCTTACGAGATTACCAGCGACTCCGTTTAACGCCCCAAGAAGCCTACGGTGTGGCGCTACTAGACTTCCGATAATCCTAGCAAGGAGAACTTCCTTACTAGGCAATTCAGCAATAGCTTCAAATTCATTGATCGGGATCAATCGCCCTTCCAAAAGGCCGCTTGTCAGCTTGAATCGCTCAGCTTTATCTTTTGAAAATTTAATAACTGTCTTAGCACCTTCGGCGATATCCTTGTACAGATAGATAACACCAATGGGCCCGACAAGCTTAGCTGTTATCGGCATTGCGTGCGGCACGGAACCTTCAATAGCCTTACGAGCCACACGATTTTTAATCACTTTAAATTCGCATCCGACTTTTCTCAGCTCTCGTCTTAAAAGAGCCAAGTCCTCAGCTGTCATGCCTGAATATTCAGCGAGAACGGCCCCTTTTGCTCTCGCAAATTTATCTGCAAGTTCGTGACCGAGTTCTATTTTGGATGCTCTGCTCTTAGCCATTTATAAGTCTCCGTCCATTAACTTCAATTAGCGATCAAGCTCGATAGGGACTTGGGTCAATTTTAATACCAGGGCCCATTGTCGCTGGGAGCGTTATTTTTTTAAGATAAGTGCCTTTTGCTGAAGCGGGCTTTGCCTTTAACACAGCGTCAATAACAGCCTCTGTGTTTGCAATCAGGGCAGCCGTATCCATGTTCACTTTACCGACTATGGTATGAACAATACCGGCTTTTTCCACTCGAAACTCTGCTCGCCCGGCTTTGAGTTCTTGGATTGCGGTTTTCACTTCAAAAGTCACAGTACCCATTTTTGGATTGGGCATCAAGCCACGCGGCCCAAGAATTTTTCCAAGCTTACCAACCACCGCCATCATATCGGGCGTTGCTATAACCTGATCAAATTCCAGCCATCCGCCGCTAATTTTCTCAGCTAAATCATCCCCGCCGACAAACTCCACACCGAGATCTTTAGCTTCGATCGCTTTCTGACCTTTTGCAAAAACTACGATTCGGACAGTTTTTCCCAAACCATGCGGGAGTGCAATCGCGCCCCGGACGTTTTGATCAGCTTGTCGCGGATCCACGCCAAGGTTAATTGCTAGATCAACGGCGCCAACGAACTTCGAATAAGACGTTTGCTTAACCAGCTCCATCCCATCCTTCAAGGGGTAACTTGTAGTCACCTGGACTTTTTGAGCGGCTATTTTATATTTTTTTCCTATCTTTCCCATGTCATCTCCGTAGTTCAAACGAGCCCTTAGAAGCCAAATCGACTCTCGAAGCTCTCCTACATTAGAAGGTTTCTAAACGATCATCACTCGGCAACTGCAAGCCCCATACTTCGAGCAGAACCCTCAATGATTAACATCGCCTCGGCAAGATCGTAGGCGTTGAGATCTTTCATTTTAATCTCTGCGATTTCCTTGACACTCGCCTTAGTCACGGTCCCGCAACTTAATTTCCCGGGGGTTGCTGAACCCTTCTCAATTTTGGCGGCTTTTTTAAGCAGGTCCGACGCGGGCGGACTTTTCATTATGAAACTGAATGATTTATCTACATAAATCGTGATTACGGTCGGCAGGATGGTGCCTACTTGCTTTTGAGTCCGCTCGTTGAACTCCTTGCAAAAGGCCATAATATTTACACCCCTAGGCCCAAGGGCANNGTACCGATAGGGGGAGCTGGGTTGGCTTTACCGGCTTGAATCTGCAATTTTACTATGGTAGCAACTTTTTTAGCCACGCCTTCTTTCCTCTCTAACTATAAGGAGCTTCTTTTCCTTGAGGATTTAAACAGGGTGAGTTTTTGAATCCTATTCACGAAAAAGTCAAACTATTTCTATCTATATCCTGGGTCTGATTCTTTAAGAAATCTTATCGACCTGGGCGTAACCTAACTCGATCGGCGTTTCCCTGCCGAATATGCTCACTAAGACCTTCAATTTCATTTTGTCAGCTCTAACCTCTTCTACAATACCGTCGAAATTGGTAAACGGACCATCGATAACACGAACGCTCTCCCCTTTTAGGAAGGTCATCGCGGCACTTGCTTCCATTTTGGCTTGTGCTGCAAACGACTGATCGATGAGGTTTAAAACCTCGCGATCCGGCATGGGGCGCGGTTTACGGTGGTTGCCTACAAAGCCTGTAACCTTCGGTGTATTGGCTACACAGGCCAGAGCATCATCACAAAGATCCATCTGAACGAGAACATAACCGGGGAACGAGGTTTTGTTAATCTTCTTTTTCTTACCGCTCTTCAAGACTTTCTCAACACTCATCTTCGGAATATAAATCTCTCCAAAAAGAGCTTCGAGCTTGGCTTTGGCTATTCTTTCGCGAAGGGAAGTCTTCACTGTCTCTTCCGATCCAGAATAGGTGTTCACTATGTACCACTTGTAGCGGGGATCCGTAAACTTCTCTCGATCGATCTGGATGGCGGCTTCATCCAAATCGATATTCTTGCTTGCCGACTGGCCCTTGCTTTCCATTTTTTTAGTGATCTCTTCCATTTTTCTTCTTTTTCTAACACAGACCTCAAGCCTGTGCCAGCTCAGTCCCCCAACGCTATGGTAGAACAAGCTGCAGAATTTTTGCCCAAACGACATCAAAGATAGAAAGTATAACAGAGAATATAGCCACGACGACAGCTACGATCATCGTCATCTTCTTTGTATCTTCAAAACTTGGCCAAGTGACTTTTCTAACCTCACCAATTGCGGAGAGATGGTACTCGCGACGCTCAGCAGAGGCCCTCAGCCAGATTATCGCAACTGCGCCGATCGCAATTCCAGTAAAATTATTGAAGAGAGGGAACCATTCATCATAC
>PLEQ01000354.1 GCA_003136475.1 Deltaproteobacteria bacterium | reverse complement strand
TGTCGAGTAACGGTCTAAAGCGCCACCCGGTAACGAGTGTGGTATACCAATCGGAGGCAGCCCTAGCTGCCGACGCATTCGTCAGTAACGACTGGTACACTTAACTTGCTTCGCTGTCCACCTTGCCTTGCTTTTTTCGGTAGGATTCTCCCTTCAACTCGAGTTTAACTGCCCCATGAACAAGGCGATCCATTATTGCCTCATAGGCACTCATGGAATTATCGTGTTCGGGGCGAACTATTTAAACCACGTCCTATTAAGTTCGTGTTGGTTTGGTCGGAAGCAGACAAAATAGACCTGATTTTCGGAGAACCTTCAGATGAAACGAGTTCTACTTCTTTCGTTGTCTATTAGCTTGATGGCTGGGTGCGGCTCTAAAAGCTCAAGCAGTGATTCTTCTGCGTCGAGCGAAGCCTTTGCTGGCACTTTCACAGGGACTGAATCCGGAACTCAAAATGGCACAGCCTTTTCGCAAACAGTAAGTTTCGTTCTAACCCAGACGAATAATGCGGTAGCGGGAACTTGGTCCTCAACTTCAGGTGGCTCTGGAACTGTGACCGGAACTGCTTCAGGATCGACGATTAGCGATATGCAGGTAAAGGAGACAGATACGTCTTGTCCAGGCACCTTGACCGGAACAATGACCGTGAGCGGGTCTCAACTTACAGCAAGTATAACTGGCACACTTACCAGCTGCGGCACAATCGCTGCATCGGTAACTGCGACAAAGGAATGACGTTATCAACAGTATCACATATCGGGATACGCTCTATCCGGCGCTTTGGGACCCAATGCTGAGCAGACAATGACAACTAGCAGGAAGGTACCCTACAATAAGAGTTATAGCGGGCCGGGCCTTCCTGGTCTTGAAAAGCTGTTCAAAGAAGAGTTTCCCAACTCCAAGACTCAACGCTGTTGGGCTCATTCGATGCGAAATTGTGTAGCGAAAGCACCAGCAAGGTTGCGAGAATCCTTTAAGTCCAAAGCACATACGGTGATGTACGCGACTAGTGAGGATAACGCTCGAAAGGCTTTCCAAGAGCTTAAAGAAGCAATGAATACGGATGCCTCAAGAGCAGTAAAATGCCTGGATAAGGACTTAAACTCGCTTCTCACCCACTATCAGTTCGACAAAAAGTGTTGGGTCGCGATACGCACAACGAACCCAATCGAAGCGATAAATCGGCAGTTCAAGCGTCGAACTCAAACAATGGATACAGTCGGCGAGCAAACACTCGAAGCCGTGTTAGCTTTCACTGCACTGCGTTTGGAGATCAACTGGCAGAAGTGTAGAATTGATTCGGGTCTCTATAATCGCAAAAAAATTGACGACGTCAATGTGATCGAAATGGCGGTTGCAAAAATGAACCTACTTGTATAGTGTTTTTTCACAGACACTAAAATTTAGACGCTGCCGATTCACCTCTTTCCGTTGTAAATTTTTATGGAAATGCCATCTACCGTTGGAATCTTTTCTATATTCCATTTGGTTTAAACTACTCGGGCGCATCGGTTAAAAATCCATCGCTCGCATTAAAGAACCTTCGGGGAGGATTTGGTGCGCAGCTAGGGGTTGGTTTTCTCTTTAATGACAGATATTGCGTTGAATTGACTTCGAGATCGTTAGGCTTCACGGGATCATCAAACTCCGATGGAACAAATACTATCTCAGCTGGAACAGGGTATTTAACTGGCATACAGCTTGGAGGGAAGTATCTTTTCTAAGATCCTGGTTTTGAGACAAGGGAAGATGGTTTTTGATGTCCCTCAACGCTCAAAAGCCTCTTAATCCTACGCTGCCACTGACACTTTGAATTTCAGTTTCTCACGTCTGAGAAGGTCTTGAAGAGCAAGTTGCACAAGTAGAGTTTCAGAGACCCCAAGCTTTTTAGCGATTTTGACGGCTCGACTCGGGCTTGGAAGCTTTCTTCCTTTTTCCAAATCACAAAGATTCGAAGCGGAAAGACCGAGTTCTTTTGCAAACGCTGCTTGTGACTTTTCGTCCGATTCCCGAAAGCTCAATAGAACCTCACCAAAAGTTAGATCTCCATACTCCTCGAACAAATCTTTGCTGGTATATTTCTTTCTAATAGTCATGTTTCGAAACCTCTATGATCATAACAATCACAGTTTTTTCATCCTTCGTTTCATAGTAAATAGCGCGATAGGCCTTATTTAATCGAATCGATCGCTGTCCCTCACGTTTGCCCTTGAGAGGTTCGTCATGCCACCCTGGCAGCTTCCGCACTCTTTCTAAACCCGTAAGCTCAATGTCTGCGACCCAAGTCTTCAGCTTCGACACAATATTGGCAGGCAAACTCTTGAGTGACTTAAACGCAGCTCTTGTAAATTCAACCTTAACCATCCTTAAACCATACTTCTATTAGAAGTATGTGTCAAGGTTCAAGCCAATCATTATTCATGCTGGACCACTCATGGACCACTGAACCACAAATCTTCACAGGAAATCACAATAAATGGCGATAGATTCTTTCTTTTATCATCCCAAAAACATTGTCCTAATTTTTTATGGTTTGTTGTGGTTTATCATCTCCCCCGGATTTCTAATCTGGGGGTCGCTGGTTCGAATCCAGCTGGAATCACCATATTGGCAACATAAGCCGCCGAATCCATTTTTGGCTCTCCTTACTTGATGGTGGGTCAACGCTTGTGAGGCTTGACCGACGACTCTCCCAGGAGACGCAATCTGTAGTTTCGAAAGCTGGAATAACCGTAAGCCTTGCGCTGCACAAGCTTCGCCTTCCTGTTGAACCCCTCTACCCTACCATTGCTGATGCGATTTTTACTAAAATACTCCAAAATCTCTTTCTGCCAAGCCAAGAGCGTTGCCCGAATTCCACTCACTTTCGGAACTTTCGATTTTCCCATCCGATCTAAGAGCTTTATCAGCGCTTTCCGCGCTCTTTTATAACCTTTGATGCCATAGAAGCGATTCAGCGCTTCTTTGTACTCATAGACTTCCTTCAGCTCTTTATGTGGAGCGATATTCAAGAAAAAATTAAGTGCGTAAACCTCTTCTTTACTAAGGTTTTTTTGATTTCTTAAAAGGAGCTTTCTTATGGGGTTCTTTCTCTGATCTCCTGTTATCCTTTTCCTCAATTTATTTACCAATCGAGTCAGGATCCGATGAGCATGGAACCGGTCCGCAACTATTGAGGCATTCGGAAAGTGTTTTCTTATCGCTGTCCTGTATGTCGTGGAGAGATCCATCGTCACGGTAAGAACATTTTGATGACCAGAGTATTCTGAAAAAGCTCTATCTAAGCTTTGGCTGTCACGACCATCGATCAAGTCATAGATTTTTTTATTTTTTCTTATGTTCCATGGCCTTCCGAATGAACCCATCGCAAGTTGGGGAGCATTGTTGGCCATAATCGGCGGAGCGGTTTACTCCAGCTTTTTATTTTTATGGAAAAAGTTTGAGATCCCAAGTGGCTTAGGTATTCTATGGTGGTTTTTTGGTTTCGGAACGCTGTTTCTATTTGTACCTTTTTTTCTAAGTGGCGCTTCCCTTCCCCATCCCAGCAGCTGGTGGAGCATCGGGGCTTTGGTTGCCATACCGACACTCGGGGCTACTATTTTACCTCACGAGCGCTGACGCAAACCGAGGCTAGCCGTGTGCAGATGATTGAAACGAGTGATCCCCTCTTTTCCTCGGCCTTCGCTTTTGTCTTTTTTGATGAAGTCTTGTCGACCATGGGCCTGTTGGGAGCGGGCACAATCTTTGTGGGTATACTTCTGCTCATAAGCAGTCCGGCACCGTTGCGAAGCTAATTTAGCAGGGCTTCGCAAATTTAAAGTTTCCTGAAAGCCAACAAAAATGGAATGGGATAGGTTAAACTAAAAAGAAGCCGATCCCGTATCGATCCCCTACACCAGAGAGCCAAGGCATGAAAGTTTCGAAGATTATAGTTTCTCGCAAGGACCATGAGCGAGGCCTATCCCTTTTAGCGTTTTTATTCGTGCTTGCCGTTGTGCTTGGGGGTATTTTTGCATATATCCGCTGGTGCGGAATGAATGCAGAGGGCCGCGAGGACGAGGCTGCGGAACGCTTAAACGATGCAACAAAATAATCAAAGAAATCATCAGTAGAAATTGAGAATCATCACGCGACTCCTCATTTTTGAGCAGGCGTCTTGGGGTTGGCATCTGCCCAAGTTGCAGCAGCCTGAATTTCGGTTTCGGCTTGATTGAGCAAATCGAGAGCTTGGTTTTTGTATTGAACAAAGTCACTCGCTTTGCTGCTAGAACCTGCTCTCAGAGCCTTTCTTGTATTCTCAATGGCCACGCTCGCTTGCGTTAGCAACTTTACCGCTTGGAGTCTATGCGTGCCAGATCCCGTCTTTTTGCCATCATCCGCAGCTTTAAGTGCCGTCCTTGCCGCCTTCACCTCCCCTACTGCTTGCTTCAGAGCAAGTATGGCTGTTGCTGGACTTGTCTCATCCGCTGACGTTAGGGCCGTTTTGGCTTGTTCAATGTCTGCTTTGGCTCTTCTTAAATGAGGATGCGTGATCAGTGAATTAGCGCCCATGACCCATGTACTTACTAAGCCAGTAAGAACGCAAAAGGAAAGCAGTACTCTTTTCATATAGCCAGTTCCCCAATTTGAAATTTCTAATTTAGATCTTAGCATAAACAATCGCTAAGGGTTGTCGGGAGAGTCCTTGCTTCGAACGTGAAGAAATGTTTTTAAAAAATACCAACTGCTAAATGTTATTTTACATAATTTAAATTTAATGTATCCCAACAACCCCATGGTGTTCAGACATTTCTTAAACGCATAGAGCGCTAGCGAGCAACAACAAATAAGCATACTATTGGAGTAGCAACCACGAAAGGACGGGCTTTGTCGGACTCCTTAACTCCTGCTCCACGAGTGTCCTTTTTTGCAATTTCTGCGATGTGGCAAAAGACCTACCCACGTTTTCTTTATTCCGTAGCAAATGTTTATAGTGTTTTCCTGATTTTACAAATCATCTCGGTACTGATTGCCGGTCGTCTTGCGATATTTTTAGGAATGCCTCACTTGCAAGATGTGCAAAAATTAATTTTCTACAGCACATTGAGTCTTGCGTGCTGTTTGCTTTCCACAAAACGTCACCGCAAATTGCTCTTGGGTATTGTGCTGCTTTGGTTTCTCATCCTTCTCCATTCCTTTGCAAACTTCTTCCAACCCTCGCTCACTTGGTTGATTCCCCTCCAAGATTACTTGCTGGCAGATCATGTTTCAGCAGCTTGGTCCTGGGGTGTCGCTCGAACAGAATCTAAGCACCTGCTCGGCTACTTCACCATCTTTTTGCCAATTTTTTTAGGAGTCAGCGATAAAGCCAAAAGGCAGGTGCTTTGGACCTTCGGCTTGTGCCTAGCCAGCAACTTGCTCGTAGGTGTGGTGCAGAATATGATCTCCATGCAGTTCCTAACCCTTGGGTCTGGCACTGCTGTTGGCGCTCATAGAATTCCCGGACTGCTCGAAGATTCGGGAGCGATGTCGGTCTTACTGGCTATGCTAACCAGCGGCCTGCTGTGGGTCACTTTCTTTGCGGATCTTAAGCAACAGCATCGCACAAGCTTACTTGCCCTTAGCTTCAGTATTTTTTTGCTCGGCCTCTTAGGCTGTGGGCGACTTTACGCAGTCAGTACCCTCGGCTGCTTTGCCTTGCTCAGTATCATAAAACTCTTTCACGTACTGTTCCGCAAATTCTCATGGGTTGGACTAGGCTCCTTTGGTGTTTTGGTCAGTGCTTGGGGAGCCTTCAGTTTCATAAGCTCGCATTATGCGAACGCAAGCTTAAAATCTATCCAGGGCTACCATTTAGGCGATCTCTTCTCTATTCGTGGTTGGGAGAAGAGGATTGATTACCAAAGAACCAAACACATTCTTGCGATGTGGGAAAATACAAAAGCACGCTGGCCGATCGGCAGCGGCTTGGGCTCTTTTCATAGTTTTTGTGAGAATATTGCCAAGCGCCTCCACTGGATCGGCGTCATGCTCGATTGGCCAAGCTCTTTCTATTTGCAATGTATCTCGGAACTCGGCTTAGCTGGTCTCTTACTACTGAATATGATCGGCCTGCTGTTTTTTTCCACCCTCTTTGCCACTCATCAGAAGCGACCCTTGCCTTTCTTTGTCCTTGGCGCGTTCGTTGCGCTCTTGGACGCTTGGTTGATCGGTATCCACTATATTTTTCCAAGTATCGCACTTTGTATAGGCGCGATACTCGCA
>PLEQ01000366.1 GCA_003136475.1 Deltaproteobacteria bacterium | reverse complement strand
CTCCTGTAGATAAAGCTGGAGCGGCGAAATTTTTACAGGTTTTCTATCCCCTGTAGGAATCGGTAATTTATTCACGGGCTTTTTTCATCCATTTACAATGGGTTAGCTGGCTACATAAAAAAGGATTCCATATGGCTGGAATAGGGATCATAACAAATCCTCACGCGAAATCAAATAAGCGAAATCCTCAGCGGTCAAAGCTTCTAAGCTACATCGCAGGTTCGCGTGGCACCTTAGAAGTCACAAATAATCTGGAGGACTTGCGAAAAGTCGCGCAGCAGTTTGCTGAAAGAGATATCGACACCCTGGCTATCAACGGGGGCGATGGAACTATCAGCCGAACTCTAACTGCTTTTATCCACGAATATAAAGAAAAAAATTTGCCTGATATTGCGGTTTTGCGCGGTGGGACCATGAATGTTTTGGCGGACAATCTCAATATTCGGGGACAGCCTGAACAGATCCTTTACCGCCTGGTCGAGGGCCATTCTTTACGCAAATATATGGGTACTATTGAACTCAACACCCTCTGCATTAACAATCACTACGGTTTTCTCTTTGCCAACTCCTCGAGTCGACGCTTTCTCGAGGTTTTTTACAAGAATAAATCGAACTACTTAGGAAGTATCCTGCTTCTTTTGAAAGTTGTCGGTTCTTATTTTATTGGCGGAAATCTCTTTCGCTCGGTTGTCAAAGAAGATGTCTTAAGCTTAAAAGCTAATGATCGCAACTTGCTCGAACTTAGCTCCCCTTTTACGTTCTGTTCGACGGTGGAACTGCTCCCGCTGAAGATAAAATTCTTCTCCCTCGCTCTTAAAGATCCTACTCAATTCCAATGCCTAAGCGTTCTCTGTTCGCCAATNNATTTCCTGCTGAATCTCGCTGCAAGCCGCCCCTATAAAATTGAATTTCTTTGCAAGAATCTCGCAATCTCAGCTCAAAAGCAGTCCGCTAATGCCTATACCCTCGATGGTGAACTCTTCTATCCGGACGAACCCACATTAAATATTAGCCTGGGCCCGAAAATCCGATTTATAATCGTTTAAAAGGAAAAAAATATGACGCTGCCAGCCACCCCCATGGCTACTCCNNGTTCTCAACAGCTCGTCGGTGGGGTGCATCCCTCTTAAGGAGGATGGCTCCGACCGTCAGTACTTTAGAATTATCCCAAAAAACGACGAAAAATCGCTGGTTCTCATGCAGCTTCAGGGGAAGGATGCGAACGAACTCAAAACAGACTCTTATGCCTGGATGACGATCGGCCATACGCTGGAAAGCGCCAAAATCCTTGTCCCGCAAATTCATTCTGTACTCACCGACCACAGCGCACTGCTTATCGACGACTTCGGAAATACGACCCTAGATCTTCGCATCGCAGAACTCCAGGACGATGACGGCAAGATTTTACCGCTCTATGAGATGGCAGCCAAAATCGTTTGTGCTTTTCTTAAGATCAAACCTGATGCCTCCTCAGCCTGGTCGAAACGAGCATTTGACTTTAAACTTCTCCATTCCGAGCTCGAATTCTTCCGCATCCAACACATGCACACCTTTCCCGAATTTCACAACAACCGAGATTCCTATTTATTCAATCAGGACATCAATGCCCTCTGCCTTTTTATCAGTCAACTGCCGCAACATTTTGTCCATCGCGACTTTCACTCTCGAAATCTCATGTATGTCGATGGTAACTTAGGTGTTCTAGACTTCCAGGATGCACGCTGGGGACCGGCTGCCTACGATCTTGTGTCTCTATGCTTTGATCCCTATGTCGCACTTGACGCCGCAATGCGAGAGAAAATTTTCCAAGCCGCCATAAACACCATCGAGCAAGCTCATGGCTCAAAAATTCGAACCGAGCTCGAAGACTCGTGGCCAGCTGTGCTCTTACAGCGGCTACTGAAAGCCATCGGCAGTTTTGCTTATCTCAGTCGCAAGGGGAAAAGGGATTACCGCGTATATATCGAACCTGCGCTCCACACCCTTCGCAATTTTTCAGGTACGAATACTCAATGGCCATTTTTGACAGAAGAACTCATCCCAAGACTCATAAAGCTGACCGATGAAAAGACCACTTAAAGCTTTCATTCTCGCTGCTGGATTTGGCTCAAGACTTCGTCCCTTAACCGATGATTGTCCCAAAACTCTTCTCCCTTTTTTGGGTATCCCTATCCTCTACCTGATTCTTGCAAAATTGGCTCACGTCCAGGTGGATGAAATCTTTGTCAACGGACACTATCTAAGCTCAAGAATCGAAAGCGCTCTGCACGATTTTTCGTTACCCATCAAAACAACATTTTGTCCGGAACATCCTACGATCCTGGGAACTGGCGGGGCTATTTCCGCACTGAGGCCGCATTTCCAAAATTGTGACGTAATCGTTATCAACGGAGATATCGTAAGCGATATAGATCTGGAAAAGCTCATCCACCAACATCAGGAACAAGGCCCGCTTGCGACTATGGGCCTCCTACGCGAGGCCGCACCATCTAAAACTTTGATTTGGTGTGAGAACCAGCAAATTCAAAGCATCGGAGCGGCTAGCCCGAAACCTGGCAGCCTCGAGACAGCGCATAGCTTTGCCTGCGCCCACGTACTTTCGAGCGAGTTTATTCAAGAAATCCCCGATGGACCGTGCGAAATTATACCCATCTATCGGAAGCTCATTACACAGGGTCACAAAATTGGTTTTTTAGCAACGCAACCGTTCTGGTTTGATATAGGGTCTCCCTCAGCCTATTTTGAAGCACATATGGCGGCTCTGACTTCACAAACGCTTAGCAGCCTGTCCCCCCATTTTCCTCTCGCGTTTTGCTGGGAGAAGATCCGCAGTTCGCCTTTCCATTTGAGAGAAGGAGAGAGTCTATTAGATTCAGGAAGTGAGTGTATAGGCCCCTTGTTTTCGAGCTCCAAACTGGCGCTCGCTCCCGGCTGCAGACTAGGCCCCTACGTTGTTAACATGTCTAGTCACAGTTCACTGCCTAAGAAGCTTTGTATACGCAATAGTCTTCTTCTCCCAGGAGCGTATATAGAGCCTGGGGAAAACATTGATTATACAATTGTCGCTAGGGATTTTAGATTAGACATGAGCCATCTGAAAAAGATCTGATTAGACAAGAATCCAGGCTTCGTTTAAGACGTTCGTTTTTTCTTAAATTGGAATTTTTTTAAACATTGATTGCTTAGACAAACGTGAGCAATCTATACTTTAAAAACTTCACACGGACATCGTTAACAACTGCCTTATAAAAACTAGGCTTTCACTTTTTTCGACTGTCTAGTCATCTTAAAGCGATCAGAAAATTCCTTGCTATGAACAGGCTTCTTGATAAGTGAGTGATTTTTGCTAACGCGTGAGGCATTTGCCATTGTATTAAATTTTACATAGTAGACGACGGAACCCACTTCAAGTTTATTAGGGTCCATAATTCGATCATTGTGTCTCCAAAGAAGCTTCCATTCCATTTGATCACCATAAATTCTTCTAGAAACATCCGAAAGAGTTTCCCCTTCTTCAACCGTAGTCTCTTTTCTTTCCATCTTTTCGTAAGTTCTTGCAAAAGCAACTGTCGTTTTATCAAGTTGATAGTAAATGACATCGCCCGGGAATATGCGGTTCGGGTTCTTCAGTGCGGAAGCTTCCGCTAGCTCACGCCAGCGCTCTTGATCACTAAAGACTTTCTTTGCAATTTTGCTCAAAGTGTCGCCTTTTTGGACTATATAGGCCATCTTTGAGCCAGCTTCGGGCAGACCTAATTCCATCGGATCCCCAGCTTTCCCAGCAAGGTATCCGGTGTCTCCTGGCACAGTCTCAGGCACAGCGGGAGTTTTGGGCATCTCGACCGACTTTTCTTTGTCTTTTTCATTATTATTAGCAAAGTTTAGGTTCTGACCCGCTGAATCGTTGTTACTAAGATTCTGTAAATTATCATCGGCGTCTTGCTTGTCGTCGCTCTTGTCAGAGTTGTCAGTGTTGTCACTGTTTGCCAACTCTTCATTTTGTGACGGCTCCATGTCAGTGTCTATGGCCGCTGAGGGTTTCCCCCCAGTGGTGCAGCCCCATGATGTCATCGCCAAAGTGGCAAGGAGCAGGACAAGAGGGCTTTTATCCCGCCTGAGAATTGTCCGCATGATCCCTCCTATTTTTTTCGTTCGATTTTGGATAAAACCAGATACCGTCTTCTCGGACGGATCTCTATATTATTTAGTTATAAGGTAGCGTTTTCGAAACGTCGCAGCAACGGGCAAGGAATTCCTTAAACAAGCTTATTCACTGCTATAAATCTGACTGTTCGGCAGTCTTGAATAGCCTTTTTTGCCTGATCAGGGGAGTCATCAATTTTGGAAAAAATGCTTTTTGACCATACAAGTGTCTTAGCAAACGAAATTATCGCGGGCTTAGCTTTGACAAAAGGGGACTGCGTCTTTGACTGTACAGCTGGGGGCGGTGGACATTCGCGTCTGATTTGGGAAGCGATTGGACCAAGCGGTCAACTGGTTTGTCTGGACCGTGACCCACAGGCCATAGACCACTTAAAAACTTTGTTCGAAGACGTCACTAAAGAGAGAAAAGTGATTATTATCAAAAGTACATTTTCGAACATAAAGCAAATTGCCAAAATGCTGAACCTCACGGGCAAAGTTGCAGCAATTCTGGCTGACATCGGGGTCTCCTCACCCCAGCTCGACCAAGCGGATCGCGGTTTTTCCTTTTCCAAAGCGGGCCCGCTTGATATGCGTATGGACCCAACCCAAGGGGAATCCGCACGAGATATCGTAAACCTCAAGAGCGACCGCGAATTACAACTTATTTTTCAGGAGTTTGGCGAAGAGAAATATGCCAGACGCATCGCGCAAAAGATCGTACAGGAACGCAGCAAAGCTCCCATCGAAACGACGCATGATCTTGCCCGCATCGTGACCGAATCTGTGCCACCCCATAAGCACCAAAAACATCCGGCTACACGCGTCTTTCAAGCCTTGCGAATTTATGTAAATGCCGAACTCGATGAATTGAAGTCTTTTTTGACACAATCTTTCGATATTCTAAAACCCAATGGCAGACTTGCTGTCATCACGTTTCATTCTCTTGAAGATCGCATCGTTAAAAAATTCTTCAAAGAAAAAGAAGGCGGCAACCTTAAAGATCCCATGCTTAAATATTTACCTATCAAGCAGGAGGATATCGTTCCTGAAG
>PLEQ01000006.1 GCA_003136475.1 Deltaproteobacteria bacterium | reverse complement strand
AGTTATAACTAAATTAATGCACTCATCCGGTCAATGGATAGATTCCGTTTTACCTATCATCATAGATGGAAAACCTCAAGATGTAGGCTCAAGAATTACTTACATTCGAAAATATCAGCTTTGGTCAATTTTAGGTTTAGCCACCGAGGATGATGACGGGCAAAGTGAAGCCAAATATAAGTATGAAGAAAGTCAAAAACGGACGCAAAATAATCCACCTCCTGAACAGGAAAAGCCTGAAGAAGTAGAGCGCATAGGTAAAATGGAGATCATTGCGTTGTCGACATTAATTACTAATCTTGATGAGGAGGGCGATAAAAGCTTTTTCAAATGGATCAAGAAAACCTTCAATGCGTCATCGATAGACGAAATTCCTAAAAAGTGTTTCGAAGAGTGCATGATTTCCGTTAAAAATAAGATTAAGTTCATGAAAAATCAAGAAAGGGTGGTGGCATAATGACAAGTAAATGTATTCAACATTGTGACCAATATGTCGCAAAACTTTTATTCGAACTCGCAGGATGTTCGGATGAGTGTAAAATTAGGGAAGCTGTTTTTTCTACATTTAATCATCTTAGTGTTTTCTTTCCAGAAGCATATGAACATATGTTAAAAGTTTGGGAGATAAAAGATGAAAATAATTAATGTTGAACAAGGTTCGAAAGAGTGGCTGTATTGGAGAAAGACAGTGATTACGGCTNNATCAAAAGACTAATGCAGCCATGGAAAGAGGTAAAAGATTAGAGCCTGAAGCACGGGCACAATTCATTAAGCGCCATGGGATCAATATGACACCCGTCGTTGTTGAGAGTACTGATTATGAATTTTTAGGTGCTTCTCTTGATGGAATCTCGGATTGTCATAATTATATTCTAGAGATCAAATGTGGTGGTACTATGCTTCATACGCAGGCCAAGGAAGATCGTATTCCTGGGTACTATTATCATCAAATACAGCATCAATTGCTAGTAACTGGGGCTGAAAAGGCTTTTTACTATAGTTATGATGGCATGGATGGAATCTGCATTGAAGTATTTCCCGACCCGACATTTATGGAAATATTCATACCCAGAGCGAGAAAGTTTTGGAAGTGCGTAGTCTTCAATGAACCTCCTACTTTGCAGGATTCAGACNNCTATAAGGATATGTCTGATGAACCTATGTGGAAAGGATATAGCACGGAATACAAAAGACTCAATGAACAAATTAAAGTTCTTGAAGTGGTTAAGGAAAGCTATCGTAAAGAGCTTTTAAAACTCTGTGGTGATCATAATTGCGTAGGCCATGGAGTTAAGGTTATGAAAAATGTAATACGTGGTAGAATAGATTATGAGTCAATTCCTGAGATTAATGAAATCGACTTAGATAAATATCGAAAAGCTTCAACCACGACTTGGAAAATCCTAGTTGTTTAAAAAGAATAATCCTAGGGTTATTGGGACCTCTAGGATTATCGAAAAGGGATCAGCAACCCTTTTTCTTCATAGCTTTTTTCATGCCCATTTTCTCATGCTTCTTGTCGTTTTTTTTGTCCATTTTTTCGAGTTTATCCATGCCCTTNNGCCCTTTTCCATAGACTTCTTTTCTTTCTTAATTGCTTTGTCCATTATTTTTTTCCTTTCTTAGGTATATTTGCGCCTGCTTTGCGTGCTGTATCAAGAGCGATTGCAATGGCTTGATTTTTTGGTTTTGTTTTCTCTTCCATTTTAATATTTTCCCCAATCGCTTTCTTGGAACCTGACTTAACTAGCGGCATTTTGTCCGTCCTGTGGTTGAGAAGCTGTTGTAGCGATTACATCCTTATGGCTTTGCAGGATTTGGCAAATCATATCAATGGCAGCATTTTTCCCATCGCCTTCATTTTTCATATATTGGCTGTTTACAATATTAACAAGGTTAGCCAATTGCTGCAGAATTCCTGCGGTATGAGTATATTGTAAGCCATCTTTGAATAAGTCTTTGAGTGTATCTAACATTATTTTTCCTTGGGTTCGTCTTTATTTTTCACGTTTATGTTGATTTCGAGATCGGTTTCTTTCATGAATGTTTCACGTGAAACTTCCACTTTAATAGCTGTATCTGTAGCTATATTTTCGATATCTTTCGAAATATCTGGAAGATACTGACAACTCGTTAAAAAAGCAAAGAAAAATATTAAATAAACCATGGACAAACCTTATCTTGTTGTCGTTAAATTTCCATATAATTGAAACGCATCTAGAATAAAAATCGAATCTGCAGCACCTGAATTGGACTGATTTACAATATTAATATTTGGTCCACAAGCAAAAGTTGCTGTAGGTATATTACTTGCGACTGTTCCGATAGATATGTTATCAATATAAAAAGTTGCCAAAGTACCAGCGGCATTTATATCTATTGTAAAAATATGCCAATTTGTATCCGCAGCTGTAGAGCTATTCGTTGTAGTAGCAGTACTGTTTGTTGATGCTATTAATTGCCAATTACCAGAATTCACATTGTCTTGATATGCAAAACTTACACCAGTAGAATAAGTTCCTCCATTGTTTCCAAAACCCATTGTAGCTGTATATCTTGTAGTACTAGAAGATAAGGTAACCAGTTTAGCTATGAATGATATAACCCAACGGCCAGCTCCAAAAATTATAGCATTTGCAGATGAATCTGAACCTAACTCTAAAGCTGCCGATGCAAAAGCAGAAACGCCAGTATGTAAAGAGGCTATGCCCGGATGTGTATTTGTAATTAAAGCAGATTCGTTCATTATAATAGATCCTGTTGCTCCTACTAATGATTTCCAATTATAAGCAGAAGAAGAAAAATTAGAAATAAAATCATCGTACATGTAAATTTCTTTAGAGAAATCTCGATATGCCGATTCTACGCCATTGTATTCTAAATTAGAACCAACATTCCAAATATTTGCTGGGGTTCCGATATATGCCATATTACCTCTTTAAATTATATTCCATTGAGTGCCGTTATAGACGATGGTCATTGATCCAAAATTAGTATTGATAATCGCGCTTGCTACTCCATCGATATTTTTACCTGAAGGAGTAATAGTAATATTACTCGTACCTGCTAAGCCACCATTGTCTTTGATGATATGTTTCTGTCCTTTAGTCGGTGACGCCAACGGTACAATTGTTCTTACCGATGATGAATCGACTAAAATGAGAGCGTCTTGGGGTACTGTAGTATAGGGATAAGAGCCAGGAGTAACGATTTCGATCGCATCATTTGAACCGATAAAAGGTATTTGAGTAGAGCAAGTAATTAAAGAACTTATATCAACAAAAGATAAGTTAGAATAATNNTGAAA
The DNA here is from genome assembly GCA_003136475.1 of Deltaproteobacteria bacterium. Classification (GTDB taxonomy): domain Bacteria; phylum Bdellovibrionota_B; class Oligoflexia; order Oligoflexales; family Bog-1112; genus BOG-1112. The sequence continues at coordinate 4,979 of PLEQ01000006.1, read as the reverse complement.
TAGCAGATGTATTGGAACTACTTATTTGACAATCGATAATTTCTGCTGACGTTCCAATAGATAAAGCAGACGCCGTACCACCTTCAAGATTACAATATCGTGCAAAATTATTGTTAGATCCACCAAAAGTTATGGGAGTAAATCCAGGTGTTCTAATATCTACACTTGTTAAATTGATTCCTCCAGATGATGAACCAACAATTTGATTTTGAAAATAACAATAATAAATATAAACATAACCATTAGAAATCGTCGAAGCTGTTGTAGAGTATCCATTATTTCCTAAAATACCTGACCTTATACTTATAGATCCAGGCGATGATGAAGCAAAATAGGATATTCCCGTAGTCTGTAATGTCCCGTTACATTGCTCTATTCTTATTACTGAAGATCCGATTGAGCTTGTGAAAGAAATACCAGTATGATTAAGGCAATTCAGATAGCAATTATTTATATTTACAATTGAAGCTGAGGACCCTGTCACANNGAAGAAAAAGTCTGAATTGGTTTGGAGCTGAATTCCTGAAATTGTCACCGATCCTGTGCCTGAATAAGTCAATTTTCCTGAAATGATGACATTTCCAGTACCATCCAACGATGAATCAGATTGGAAGGCTGCAATATCAATATTAGCTGTGAGTGAAATATTCTCTGTATATGTTCCAGGCTGTATAAACACGGTTTGTGGGGCACCTGCTGCAACAGCTGCAGCATAGGCTGAGGCAATAGTGGTGTAATTGGCACCATTTGCGCTTCCTCCTGCACTTACGATGTATCTTGCTGCATGAAGGTCTGTAGTGTTTGTAACTTCTAAATCAATTGTACCAGCGCCATTGGTAACAGTAATTGTTCCACCTGTTGAGGTGATATTTCCTAAAACTGGAGCTGCTCCAGTTGAACCAATGGGAATTTGTCCATTCGTCGCATCGGCAAGGTAATTTAGGGCATTAGTTGACCCTCCACCATATGCTAATCCATTCAAAGTTTGCGTACCAAGCTTTTCATTCAATCCTGATGGAGTTACGGCATTAGTAGAATTGCTTCCTGTTATGGTTTCAGCGCTAGAAGCTAGGACGACGACACCGATTTGCGACGTAGTTGCATCGATACCTTCAACGACAACAGCTCCCGTTGTAGGGGAAGCAAATACCCCATTTGTTCCGATTACTGAATCTACAGCACCGCCGCCACCCCCTCCACTTCCGTTACCTACGAAAACTTGGCTCATACTGCAACCTCCATGAATTCGATGTAAACATTGCCTGTAGGAATGCTTGGGGCGCTACCATTCCATTCAATATAGATAGTAGTTCCCTCACGTAGCATAAGCTGATTATAGGTCGGTGAATTTGTGGTCATATCATAGGCGGCACCCGAGGAAGCTGGAAAGCCCCATTTCGCCGTAGTTCCATCTATGCCTAATAAAACATCACCATTAGTACCATTTTTTATCAGCATACAAATTGCCGGTGCCGTAATTGTGATAACAGCAACAAAAGATGTCGTGATCGCTGAAGCTGCAACAATGGTTAAAGGTTCCCAGATAATATAATCTTTCCAAGCCATAACACCTTCCTATGTTTATGCAACTCTTGTTGCGCTAATGCGACCATAAAGTTTTCCTGTTCCAGCCGAGTATGTGCCTTGACCGACGAGATACACTGTAGTTGTTGTACTCAACGCTAATCTCCAGGCAGGTATTGAAACGCCAAAATCACCGGCTGTTGTTGAAACAAAAGTGCTTTGGATAGCATTATCACCAACAGTTCCAATGGTTGCCGAAGTTGTTCCGATAGATGCTTGTTGGAATGTTGCTGTTGTCATGCCTGTATACATGACAATACCGCTAATCTCCCATATACCTGCTGTCAAACTAATAGAAGTTACGTTAGTGACAGTTGTTGTTGTGCTAGTAACTGCAGAAGCGAAAGGAACAGCTGATCTGATCTGTTCGCCGATATTTCCAGCAGTAGGAGCAGTATTAGAAGATTGGCCGACAAAACCCGACGTAGCTGCAATAGTACCTGGGGCAATAAGTGCTGACGGAAGCGATAATGTTGCTGTGCCTGCGCTTGTTGATGCTGCGATTTGATTTGCTGTCCCTGCTATTGCGAGGATAGCTCCGGAACTATTAGCAAATTGAACCCAATTGCCAGCCCCAGCATACAAATAAAATGCTGTGGGAGCCTGTGGAGGCGTAAAAACTAACTGTCCGATTTCATAATTAGTTTGATTGATTGTAGGTGCATTTTGAAAAGGTAAAGGAGGAGGAAGAACAGGAATTAAGGCCTGACCAATGGCGTAAACTTGAAACATCTTCGACATAGTTTTACTCCGTTTGGGGTTAAAACAAAAAATGCTGTATAAAAATGACAAAGGTCAATATAAATGTTTAGAAATGCATAAACCATTGACAGATATTTAAGAATATGTAACAATAAGAACTTATAACAACAAATGGAAAAGTATGAATTTTCTTACTGTAGAGGAATTTGCAAAACTCATGAAAATGCATCCGAACACGATTCGAAAAGCAATCAAAAAAGGAAACATTTTTGCGTCTCGTCCAGGTATGGGGAAAAAGTCTCCTTATCGTATTGCTGAATCAGAAATAGAAAGACTTCATTTGCAAAGTATGTATGAGAGGAAAGAATAATGACTGAACTTGTGAATGTAGGAAAAACAGCCGGTGAAGTATTAGAATTTATGATGTCTAGATTTCCGAAAGAGCTTGAAGGTATTTCATTTGTAGGTACTTCTATTGAAGTCTTAACGCTGTGTTTATCAGAAATAATTANNGCTCTTGAAAAATGTGTAGAAAAAATAAAGAAGGATTTTGAAAAATGAGATTGATTCATTACACCAAAGAGAAATTTTCTCTTGAACAGATAGAATATGCCGAATTGCAACTATCCTTCCAATCTAAGCCAGCTGGCTTTTGGGTTAGTGTCGAAGGCCCTTATGATTGGGAATGGTGGTGTAAAGCTGAAACCTATAATCTTGAAAATCTCGTCGTTTCTTATGAAGTAAAGTTAAAAGAGAATGCAAAGATTCTCTACTTGGAAACAGAAACAGAAATATTCGAAATGGCTAAAAAATATCCTGCTAAAATTAGGACTTGGGATGCGGANNGTCAGATACGTACCGATTGGATTGGAATGAAATTAAAAAAGAATATCAAGGGATTATTATTCCTCAATATCTCTGGGAATGTCGTCTGTCGCAAAAGAGTTGTTGGTATTATGGTTGGGATTGCGCTAGTGGTTGTATCTGGGATTTAAGTTGTATTGAAGAATTTAACCTAAGGAATATCAAGGAATGAAACTAAAAATATTTGGCGAACATGAGCAAACTACGCTTGATCAAATGAATAAGATTTGTCAAGACGAGCGCGTTCAATATGCCGTATTATGCGCAGATGGGCATTTAGGCTATTCCGTGCCCGTTGGTGGCGTTGTAGCGTATGAAGGCTATATCAATGTGAATGGGGTTGGATTCGATATTGCATGCGGAAACAAAGCCGTTAGGCTTGATTGTGATGCCAATAAAGTGAAAGCAAATATTTACAGGAACATGAATGAAGTACAGAAACATATTAGCTTTGGTGTCGGACGAAAGAATAATGAGGTGGTATCACATCAATTATTCGACGACCCCATTTGGAATGAGATTGAAATCCTTAAATCGCTTAAAGATAAGGCAATCGCCCAGTTGGGAACTGTCGGTTCAGGAAACCACTATGTGGATATCTTTACAGATGAGCTTAATAGGGTTTGGGTTGGCGTTCATTTTGGGAGCCGTGGCCTCGGCCATAGTATATGTACTCATTTCATAAAACAAGCAGGAGGTAAAGATGGAGTCCACGCGGAGCCGGTCATTCTTGATGAAAATTCAGACCTCGGAACCCAATATCTTAAATGTATGGAACTCGCTGGTATGTATGCTTACGCTGGGCGAGATTGGGTTTGCGACAGAGTCGCAAAAATTCTTCAAGGAAACGTGGTTGAAGAGGTACACAATCACCATAACTTTGCATGGAAAGAGCGACATTTTGGTAAAGATCTCTGGGTCATTCGCAAAGGGTCTACGCCTGCATTTACTGGCCAAAGAGGCTTTGTTGGCGGTTCTATGGGAGATATTTCCGTCATACTTGAAGGAATCGCCTCGCCTGTTTCGACACAAGCTCTTAATTCGACAATCCATGGAGCGGGACGTCTCATGGGAAGAACTCAAGCCAAAGGGAAAACCTGTAGAAAAACAGGAAAGCAACTTACTCCTGGATTAGTTAAAAGAGAAGATCACGACGCTTGGATTAAACGAGTCGGAGTTGAGTTACGTGGCGGCGATTTGGATGAAAGCCCCTACGCGTATAAACGAATTGATGAAGTTCTACATGCTCATGAAGCAACAATAAGGATTTTGCATACATTGAATCCTATTGGCGTAGCTATGTGTGATGGCCGAACTTTTGACCCATATCGCGATTAACATGGAATGATAAAATTTAAATTTTTGAATCAGCAATTAAATATTTAAAGAGCGAACTATACAAGGATTAGCATGAATAAGCCTTTAGGTTTTAATCCAATGAATACTATACCGAGAGATATAGTAGCTAAAAGGGTCGTTTATGATGATGGTGATCATTACAATCCAAAAGTAAAATCTGATAAACATTTATATTGCACGTCTCAACCTCCCTTAGTATGCCTGAGTAGGTTGCCAAATATGGTTAAAAATGACCCTAATTTTAAAGATTTAACAGGTATAAAAAAGGGTTATTTCACAGTTATTGGTCTCTTTGAGTGCAATGATTTCAATAAATGGGTTTTACGATGTTGCTGTGGGAATTATGAAGTTAGAACAACCAAGACAATAAATAAAATTAGAGATAAAGCAGATCAAAACAGATGTCAATCTTGTGTTGATTTATAAAGACTTAGAGAGAGAGAATATTTTAAAATACATGGCCAATATCT
>PLEQ01000220.1 GCA_003136475.1 Deltaproteobacteria bacterium | reverse complement strand
AGTTCCATGTTATTGACGTTGAAGGCGCCGACACCGTAGTGATTCTCCGCAGCATGGTCCAAGAGGACTCGTAAAGGGATCAAAGCCATTTCGCTCTCCTTAAAGTACATTCCGAAAGGAAGTATCTTCAACAATCTCGCTTCATTTTTCAATAGCACATGAGAAACCCAAAAGGCCCAAGAAGGCCTTTTGGGTTCTAAAGATTTTGTTTTCAAGTTAGGGGACTAAAGCCCTGATTAAAGGAGGAGAGGAATGGATCCAGCCATCTCGTACCACAATGACCGTCAATAGGTCGAGATACTACAGTTAGCAAAATTCGCAACGGCATCATTCACAGCCGAAAGGGTTTCATTGCTATCCATCTGCCAATCGTCCGCTGACGCGCAGCCAGGCATGACCATATTGGAAGTACCTGTGCCTGATTTGGCATCTCCAAGAAAGTAGATAGTCGATGCACTACCAACAGTGTATGTGTAACGAGGAACGCCCGTGGTATAAAAGCCCAAAGTATTGTTAGGGTTACCGTAACCGAAACCTACAGCAGGCAGATTCACAAAGGTGTCATTGTCCCCTTGATAGGATGATTCAAGCGTAAATATGGTCGACAAATTCATTTTAGCTTCGGCCTGTCTTGCCTTGGCTTGAAAAATACGAAATTTCGGAATAGCGATTGCTGACAGCACGGCAATAATAGAGACGACAACCATGAGTTCGACGAGACTAAAACCTCTCGGTTTTTTGAAAAATTTATGTGGCATTCCCATTGCTTTGTTCCTTCCTAAAAGAACCCCAAAAGAACATTCGAAGTGTATATCGGCAGTCCCTCACAAAACTTTAGAAGATTTTATAAATTTTAAATTCCGTAGGCGTAATCTTCCCGACCTTTTTCTGTAGAATCTGGTAACCATTGCCAGGCCTGGTTAAGATGGCTAAATTGCAAACTTTCTTTTTTGTCGAGATCGGCCAAGGTCCTAGCCACACGGAGTGAGCGGATGACCGCACGGCGTGTAGCATATTTAGGAGTGTGGGTATCGACGAGTTTTTTAAATTCGTTTGCCGTCAGGCCCGAGGCTTCAATCAGCTGATCGGCTTGGAGGTCACGGTTGTAGTGCACCCCCAATTGCCGGTTGCGAAACTCAGCGAAGGCACGCGCCTCATACACGCAATGGGTAAGCTCACGGGTTAGAGAGCTCTTTTCTCTCGCCTTGAGTTGCAGAAAAATTTCCGACCGCGCACTGGGTTGGTCAGGCATGCGAATATGCNNAATATGCAGATCGATGCGGTCGAGAATGGGACCCGACAACTTGCGACGATAGGCCAAAATTTTAGTGCTCGGACAAGAGCAGCGTCGTAAAGTGCTACCGAGCCAACCACACGGGCAAGAGTTGCAGGCTGCAATGAGCGTAATCTTCGATTTCCACGTCACTTTCTTCTTAGCACGGGAGACTCTGACAAAACCCGTCTCCAAAGGCTCGCGGAGAGCTTCAATAATATCGCGACGAAATTCTGGAAACTCATCCAGAAAAAGTACCCCACCATGCGCCAGGGAAATTTCGCCAGGCTGGTCGGGAACACCCATCATTGCGGATGCGGAGGATTGGTGATGGGGCGCCCGAAAAGGGGAGCGCCCGGCCAGGAGACTTTCGGGCATTTTTTGGAGAACGGTGCTATGAATCTTCAAGGATTCCAAATGTTCTTCCCGATCCATCCGCGGCATGATGCTGGTCAGACGTGCGGAAAACATGGACTTGCCGGTGCCCGGTGCGCCATGCAAAAGCATACTGTGGAGGCCGGTAGCTGCGACCAGCGCAATTTTTTGCAAGTTGGGGCTTAGGAGCATGTCGTCGAAATTGGGTTCGCTTGGAATACCGAGACGCTCGGGGGTGTTTGCCTCACGAGTCGAAGAGAGAATGCTGTCGGTCTTACCTGTAAACAACCAGTCGAGAACCTCGCGGAGAGTCTGAAAGGCGCAGGCCTGGAGTTCTTTGCGATCCAGTACTTTCAAGCGATTGAGCGCCGAAATCTCCTCTAAATTGTCCTGGGCGACGACGATGCCTTCAAAATTCTCACTCATCGAGGCCAAGGCAAAAGAGATGACCCCTTTGACCGGCCTTAAGCGACCATCCAGGCCTAATTCCGCAGCAAATAGCCACTTGCCAAGATCGATCGTCGGCTCCTTTTCTGTTATCAATGCAGCCAGAGCGACAGCGAATGGCAAATCAAAATGACTCCCATCTTTGCGAACATGGGCGGGGCAGATATTGAGAACGATCCGCTTTTGCGGTATTTGAATGCCTAAGTCTTCGAGTGCGGCACGGGCTCGCTCCAAGCCGCTTTTACAGACTTCAGTTGTGGTCCCAATCAATTGGAGTCCCGTAAAGCCGCGCATAAAGCTACATTCGACTTGTAGAATCGAACTATCCATCGCATCATAAAGGGCCGTTTGGATTGCAATACTCACGATACTGCCTTTCTTTGAAGGTCCTGCTAGCAAGGCTTAAGCTGTGTTCGTGACCAGAGTACAGTCGTCCTATTCAGGGTGGCCAATGACATATAGATGAGAAGCAAGGGGGAGCTGTGGAAGTCCTTTTTAACTATGAACGTGCCCAAGAGTTGGATCCCGTTCGTGCCGAACTCGGTAGAAAAATTTTTCAGAAATTGCAGGAACACTTCAAGCCAGCAGACTTGATCGAAGAAGAGGTCTTCCGCCTTTTGGAACGGCCACCCGAGCCCGCTTTGGGCGATTTTGCCTTTCCCTGCTTTCGCTTTGCTAAAACCTTGCGAAAAAGTCCCGCTCTTATCGCAGAGACCCTCAAAGGATTGTTCACGCCAGCAGATTGTACGCCTTGGATTGCCGAACTTCGAGTGGTCGGAGCCTTCTTAAATGTCTTTATCCATAAAACGCACTTTGCTGCAGTGCTTTTGCCGCAAATCCTTGCAGAAACTTATTTTTCCCCGCAAAAGACCCGTGCCAGCGCGGCGAAGCAACGGGTGATGATTTAATTCTCGCAACCGAATACCCATAAGGAATTTCATGTCGGGCATGCGCGCAATGTGTGTTTGGGCGATGCACTGTGTCGTATTTTCAAATATATGGGCTACGATCTCATTGCGGTCAATTATATCGGTGATGAAGGTACTCACGTTGCGAAGTGTCTTTGGCAAGTTCTCGAAACAGGTAAAGGCCCGGCTGAGGATGAGCCCAATAAAGCCCATTGGTACGGTGCGCGCTATGTTGCAGCCAGTCGTCTTTTGAAGGAAGCGAGCGCGGAAGACAAAGTTCGCTATGAGAAACAAGTCTCCGGGATTCTCGCAGATCTGGAAGCCAAGCGTGGGGAGACTTATGCGATTTGGCAAAAAAGTCGACAAGAGTGCCTAGCGGATTTCAAGAGCATTTATGCTTGGATGGATGTGCACTTCGATCATTATTTTTTCGAATCCGAAGTTTCCGAAGAAGCTCAGCAAATTGTTGACGAGTGCCTTGCCAAGGGCGTGTTTAAAAACTCGGAAGGTGCGGTCGGCATCGATATGTCCGACTTTAATCTGGGCTTCTTTATGGCCCGTAAATCGGATGGGACGACGCCATACATCACGAAGGATTTGGCACTCGCGCGGCGCAAGTTCCAAGACTTCAAGATCGAGCATTCGATCTATGTGGTGGGTAGCGAGCAGAACTTCCACTTCCAGCAATTGTTTAAAGCTCTCGAACTGATGGGCTTCGCGCAGGCTAAAAACTGTTTTCATCTCAGTTATGCCCACGTCAAACTTCCCGAGGGGAAAATGTCCTCACGGTCGGGCAATGTGTTGCCCTTCGCTTATTTGCGCCAGGAGCTCCTTAAGGAACTGGCACCTTATCTGGAAAAGTACAAGGCACAGTGGCGTGAGGACGAACTCACGCAAACCGCTGACCAGCTTGCCGTCGGAGCGATCAAATATGGGATGTTGAGTTCGGACCCCTTGAAAGAGATCGTGTTTGATTTAGCGGCTTGGACAGCTTTTGAAGGCAATACCGGACCCTACCTTATGTATAGCTATGCCCGCACGCGTTCCATTTTGACAAAGTGTGCAGAGCAAGGTTTTGTCAGGAGCTTTGCGCATTTTGAGCGGGTGACGCAGCCTTTTGCACACGAGCTCCTGCGCGCGCTTTACGATTTCAATGAAACGGTTGCCCAGTCTTGTGAGCATTACAAGCCTTCGATTCTTGCCAATCACCTTTATAATATGTGTCGGACCTTTAATCGTTTTTACGCAGAAGTCCCCATTTTAAAATCGAAATCGGATGAAGAGCGGAGCGCTTTGATCTGTTTGGTCGAAGGCTTTTCGCTAACGCTTAAGAAGGGCTTATTTCTCCTCGGAATCTCACCTCCTGAAAGGATGTAGTCGATGCGCAAGACTTCCAAGCTTCTAGCCCTGCTAGCGTTAGGCGCTTTGACATACTATATCGTCAAACGTCAGCTTATGATCCCCCACACGCGCTTGGGTGCTCTCCACATCGAGCGCGAAGCGCAAGACTTGCCCTTGCGCTTTTTTGCGATCGGTGACACCGGCAGCGGTGATGCGGAGCAGATGGCGGTAGCTGCCGCGATGGAGAAGCGTTGTCAGGCAAGTCCCCGACTCGATGGCTTACTCTTGTTGGGAGATCTTTTTTATATGAGAGGCATAGGGTCGACGACGGACCAACAGTGGGTTGATAAAATAGAAAAACCGTACGGTTCACCTTGCTTAAAGCAAGTGGATCGCTTTCCCATTTTTGGCAACCATGACTATGTTGGCAATCGTGAAGCCTTTGTCGAGTACAGCCGCACCCACGAACGATGGAAGATGCCCCACCGTTTCTATTCCGTAAAATTTGGTGATCTGCTTAAGTTTGTGGCTATCGACTCCAATTTTGCCGATTTTTGCTTTATGCCGGAGCATTGTGTTGTCGACTTTCTCTTGCATGAGTTGGATGCTGCAACCCAGTGGAAAGTTGTGATGGCCCATCATCCACTCGCGTCAGCTAGTAAGAAGAAGTACTCCTACAACGGTAGCAATTTATTTGGACTGTTTTTTCGCTGGGCGAGTTGCGATAGCGCAGATATTTGGCTTGCCGGACATGCACATCATATGGAACATCGCAAACGTGAGGATTGTGCTAGCCAAATTTTTGTTTCCGGGGGTGGTGGAGGAGAACTCGAAGAGGTCGAAAAAAGTACGGAATCTAAATTCGCTTCTTCTGAGCATGGTTTTTTGGAGCTCGAAGTTTATCGTGAACACATCCTTGCGCGTTTCTGGGACAAGAACTCTAAACTTGTCTACGAAACGACACTGCTCCCGCCTTCTACATAAGAGCTAAGACTGCGATCTCTCACTTCGCTACGCTCGTTCGAGATGACATCCCCTCCCGGTCATCTCTGAGTGCGTCTTGCCTTCCCTGAGTGCGTCTT
>PLEQ01000053.1 GCA_003136475.1 Deltaproteobacteria bacterium | reverse complement strand
CCATTAAGTTAAGGAATAGTGTATTGATTTTAAAGGATATTTAGTATTATCTTTGCCAATTTTAATGTTCGATGGCAGATTATGATCAAAGCAAACTCAATAAGTATAATAAAAGAAAAGATTGTCAATGAATATTTTATAAGTAGTCATAGAGCCAGACCAGATGATTTTACCCGAAATAGAACATTAACTTTTCAAGCAGTTTTTGTACAAATTTTCAGAAAGACGGTAAAATCACTCCAACTATCACTAAATGAAACATTTATGAGCGGATATTTACCAAACCCAGTTACTGCAAGTGCCTATACTCAAGCACGGAACAAATTCAAACATACTGCATTTATAGAGTTAAATAATGATATTGTTACCCTTTTTTATTCTGAAAGTAATACCATAAAAAAATGGAATAATTATCGATGCATTGGGGTCGATGGCTCCAAAATTATACTACCTAAATCAGCAGATATTGTTGCTGAATTTGGTTCTGTTGCCATAAAAAATCAAACCGTAGATAGTTCTTATTCCTGTGCTATGTTTGAATGCTATTACGATGTTCTTAATCACATGGCAGTCCATAGCATGTTCGCTCACGGTCTAAGTTATGAAGTAAAGCTAGCCACGCAAATGTTAGATGTAGCCACTGAAAATGATTTGCTTATTTTTGACAGAGCTTATGCGTCTTATGAGTTTTTGGCTACTTTAATAGAGCAAGGCAAAAATTACTTAATAAGATGCTCTAATGGTTCATTTAAGGAGGTGCAATTATTAGCTCAAGATACCAAAAATTGGAGTAAAATTGTTACGTTAAAAGTACCAGGCAGTCAAAAGAAAAATATTATGGAAAAAGGTCTTCCGCTTGAAATTAAGGTTCGGCTTGTCAGCGTTATTTTGTCCACCGGGGAAGTTGAAATATTAGCTACTTCTATTATGGATGAATCTATCGAACGGCAAGAGTTTAGATGGCTATACGGAATGCGTTGGGGAGTTGAGACCTTTTTCTCCATAGTGAAAGGCCGTCTATGCCTAGAGAACTTTACAGGAAAGACACCAGAGGCTGTAAAGCAAGATTTTTGGTCAACCATCTTTATTTCAAATCTTGAAACATTGATGACGCAAGGCACTGAAGACGAGATGAATGCCAAGTTAAAACAGGGACAATATAAAAAGAAAGTAAACACTGCGGTATCATTCAATACCATAAAAAACATGGCGTTTGAGCTATTTATGGATAATGAAGACAAGGAAAGTACAGTAAAAAAAATGACCCTGCTTTTTAAAATGAATTCGGGTTTAGATAGAATAGGCCGCAAAGCACCCGAACGAAAGAAAACATCAGATTTACAATCCTGTAACTTTCAAAAAAGAGTCAAAAAGCATGTTTTTTAGCCTTAAACTCCTTAGCCTATCATGATCGGTTAAGGAAGAGTGTGATTTAAAGAGCGGTTAAATCTATTGCTGTCTGAGCCGTGGTAGAAAGCAGCGAAGTATCGGGATCTGTCCCCCTCTCCCGCGATAGATACTTGAATAATATTGAGTTTTTGAGCGCGGGAAATGAAATGGACTCGACCACCTTATATCGGCGTCATACGAAATGCGCCATAATTGAGTCGTTACAATTCAATTAAACAAAGATGGGGGAGTCCACAATGAATATTAAACGATTAGCGGTAGATTTAGCAAAAGAAGTTTTCCAATTATATGGCGTTGATGAACAAGGTAATCAAGTTGTTGAAAGGCGGATTAAAAGCAGACAAAAGTTTGCTGAGTTTGTTACTAAATTAGGGCCATGCGAATTAGTGATGGAGGCTTGCGGTGGAGCAAATTACTGGGCACGTAAATTTAATGAGATGGGCTATAACGTCATGTTAATTTCCCCTCAATACGTGAAGCCTTATGTACAGCGCAACAAAAACGATTATCGCGATGTACGTGGAATAATGGAAGCTTCTTACTGGTCAGGCATCTCATTTGTTGCGCCAAAAACGGTAGAGCAACAAGATATCCAGTGTTTATTGCGTATTCGTAAAAACTATATGGAAACACGAACCGCAATTAGCAATCAAATCAGAGGGTTAATGTATGAATATGGTATCGCTATAAAAACAGGTTATGAAAACCTTCGAAGTGAATTACCTGTTCTGTTTGATCGCTACGCAGACAATGGTTTAAGCATGATGATGAAAGAGTTAATCGAGGGACAATACAATATGTTACTGGTCATAGATGTACAAATATCTGTATTGGATATTGAAATTACAAAGCTGTCATCGAAAAACAAAACGTGTAAGCGATTACAAAAAATAGAAGGAGTTGGGCCAATCTCGGCGTTGGCTATTATTGCCTTAGTTGGTGAAGGCAAAGGCTTTAAAAATGGCCGTCATTTTGCGGCTTATTTGGGATTAACACCAAAACAACATTCCAGTGGTAACCGAGAGTGTTTGCTTGGCATTAGCAAACGTGGCGATGGGTATCTTCGTGAGTTACTTATCCATGGTGGGCGAGCTGTCGTACGAACAGCAGAAAAGAAAACCGACGCTAGAAGTCATTGGGTCAATCGCATAAGAAATAAGGGCGGCTTTAATAAAGCGGCAGTGGCAATGGCCAATAAAAATGCGCGCATTGTTATGGGAATGCTTTTATCAGGTGAAGAATATAAACAAGCAGCTTAATGAAGTAAATGTGCTTCATTAAGGTGTTATTAAACAGAGTTGCGAAGAGTAAATATCATGATGCCAACAGGTAAGACCAACGTTTGCAGAGCCTTCCACCTTCTTCGGCTATCTAAGGATAAGCCGCTCGGGATATTAGGGGCAAACGTGCGAATTTCATCAAGGCACAAACGAACAACCCGACAATCCGGATGGATTGAGATGCGTTTGATGTCGAATATAAGAGTGCAACTTTTAACCTTTAAGGCCTGAGTGATGAATACTTTTTACAATAATGCAGATAACACAATGAAGTTACACTTGAGACAGCAACAAAAAAGACATTGCTCTGAGCGCCAGTTTACCTTGCGTTCAAGGATTATCAATGAGCTTCCCTCGCAGGCTCGGGACTCCTCATTGACAATCCTTTCTCTCCAGGTAAAGAGTTATCAGGAGCAATGCCATCGTGTTTCCATAAAATGGAACAACACATGATTTTTTTAAACAATATTTTGGAGCATCTATCTAATGAGATGACAATACTAAATTGCAAAGGGTAATTATTGTTATATTAAACAGGTAAATTAAGGCTTATAAAACCTCAACCCCTCTCTGGCAATCCTAGATATGCCGTGCGGGAGATCAGGAATAAGCAACATTGCTTTTGTTCTTCTTTTGGATAAAAACAGTAGGATTGACCTTATTTAATGCAAAAAAAC
>PLEQ01000443.1:2124-5734 GCA_003136475.1 Deltaproteobacteria bacterium | reverse complement strand
CCACTCACCAAAGGAGTCGGAAACACCTATACGCTTCCGGCCATAGAAAATTCCCGCACCTGCGACGGGATGGCCCTCATCATCAATAACTTTCATTTCAATGAAAATATTGATGGGTCCCGGTGGAAAAAAGAAGCGTGTGATAACCCAATACGAGCCTAGAGCGAGGCTCGCCATCAGGCAGATGCCGAGAAAAAATCCTGGCCAGAAGTAGGGCACACGCTTTTTCTGTTGGGTGGGTAAATTTTTGTTTCTGCGCGGAAGAATGTCATCATCCAAAGCCAATTCATCGAAATCTGCATCACTGACAGTTTGCTTTTTTTGTTTCTTCGTAATTCTCAAAATCGTTTCCATGTAGTTCCTGAACACTCGTTCTTGAGTTGTGGGCTATGCTGCAACGCTTTAAACTTAGAAAAAATATCCGGTCACTCTTCATGTTAATTAAGCGGGGCTCTGTGCAAAATGGGTAGCATATACCTAGCCATTCTTATGCTTTTAGGTGCCATAATTTGCGCAGAGAGTTCCGTTTTTGGATCTCCGGTATTCTCACTAGACCCTTTACGGAGTGGGAAAAAACTACCGAGCCTGTTCGCTCAAAACGCCCAAGGACCTATTCTGCTTCCCCCCAATCCGGTGCTCAAAAAGCCCATCCTCACGACGGATGAAGATCTTGATCGGGATATCGAGAAAAAAAAAGAGGTGCGCAAAAAACGNNGGCAAGAATTGCCAACTCTTAAAGATAGGCTGATTGCGGAAGCCCAGAAGCCAAGGCCCTATCTTTTCTATTGCGAATGGAGTTTGGTGGCTCCCCATATGCTCACGACAGGACCGCGCAAAGACTACCGCGCGGACTATATTGCCAATCACATCAGCTGGATTTGGTATGGTCACGGTGATCCTTTTGCGACTCACTTTCTCTATGGTCTGCGCATGGCTGCATTTTCAGGGTCGGGAATTTATAATCAGGTTCCCGGTCGTTTCGGTTTCCTCTATTTGGGACCCGCTGTGGGTTGGGGAGGAATCCATCGAACGCTGCCCGAAATAGCACCCGACGCCAAAACCGCAGCTGAAAAGGCTAAGGCCAAAGACTCGGTCGTTTTGANNTTTATTGGCAGGCTTATCTGTCCAATCTCGCATGGGTTTTACCGATGCGACGACACCCACCCCCAACGAAGATCTCAATACCCGCAGCTTTGCCGTCGATAGTGCTGGTGGGTGGATAGAGGCTTCTGTGTTCTATCTGCTTTACGGTGCGATCGGCGTCCATATCAATGCCGGTGCGCAGCAGGGTGCGGGGAAACTTTTTTATTGGGTAGGGCTCGGAACCAGTGTTTGGTACTAGGAAATGGGTGTGGATGGGGACTCTAGTCTTGAGTGGGCTAGCTTGCACGACACCTGAGCCCAAAAATTCCCAAAGCAGCGTTGATGACTCAGCCATTCAAGATGATGAGCTGAGCCTCAGTCATCCTGAAAAAGCGGATGCGTGGTCAACTCATAAATTGATCGTTGAAAATAAACAACCGCGACAGGGCGAGATCGATGAATGCGAGGCGCGCGTCACAAAAACTTCAGCTTCGGCGCGCAATGACCAAGATCTGCTTGCGGCAAAATCCCATCTCGGTAAAGCCGTGTCTCAGGGCGTGGCTCTGTACCACTGGTGTTTTTATCAGACCGTACGGACTTTAGACCAAAAACTCGCGGATAGTGAATTTTCTCTGGATCAAAAAGGCGAGGAGTTTTTCCAAAAAATGAAAGGCCTTTGGTTACTGGCCAAGGCACTGGAATTGGCTACCGGCGACCAACATTATTTCATCTATCTCAGGGACCGCTACATTCAACTCAATCGAGATATTTTTGGACGCTCGATGGAATCGATGGCGCCTCCGATCGACGATCGCATACAAGCCCCCATAAGTACGGAGAGGGATGATGATGATTTAAACTTAGAGGCGGAGTGAGTGTCGCTTAGATAGGCACAGCAGCTTTGCTCTACATCAAGGCTTGCGACCGAATAGAGGCCCGCTTCCACTTGCCGCAACGTGTTTCAGGATTCAAAGTGTACTGGTCCTCGATGCAGGCACGGGCCTTGATTTCGAGCTCGCCGGCCGGGGGGCTCAGGAATTCATACTCATCCGCAGTGCTGATGCCTGGAACCTTCTCCGAAGGATTGCAACGAATCGGTTTCGTAACTGTGCAAATTACAAACTGCGCATAGCTAGCCGATCGATCTTTGTTCATAGTGAAGATAACCTTCCGTTTGGGAGTGGTCACGATTTTCGCATCCAGGCGCACAATTTTCAGCGCTGCCGCATCGATCCTAGAGTCGTTNNACAAGATTCATTCCATAAAAGGAACAGAACTATAGATAGTCGCCAAACTGGCTTTTGCACATCTTCTCCATTCATCGCATCTTTTTGGGTAAGTCTAGCTCTTGGCAAGTTCTTTTTAAAGAAAAAACTTGCGATTTCCGTGTAATCGGTACAGCTTGGTCCGTTCTTTGGATTTGCAATTTCAAGAGCGAGCTTATGTCTCATATAGTTATCTTCGGTTCAGCGCGCAATCAAGGACGCACGCGCGAGGCGGTCGACCATGTCTTTAAAAATCACGACTTTCGCTTTGTGGATCTCAAAGATCTCAAGATCGCCCATTTCGATTACCACGAAGAAAATCAAAATGATGATTTCATCCCCTTAATGGAGGAGCTCGTCACCTACGATACGATCGTGTTGGCAAGCCCCGTGTATTGGTATGCCATCAGTTCCTATCTCAAAATTTTCATCGATCGGTGGAGTGAGCTCTTAAGCTCGCGTAAAGATCTCGCGCGCAAGCTGGAAAGAAAGCGGCTCTTTGTGATTTGTTCTTTTGCCACAGATTTTCCTCTCGGCTGTGCGTCTTTTGAGAGCCCCATCCGCCAAACTTGCAACTATATGAACATCACTTATGGCGGGTGTTATTATAAGCACCCGGATACGACTTATGTGCGGTCCCTTGGTTTTCCAGATCTCGAGCAGTTTCAGGCCAAATTGTTTGACAAAAATGCCGACTTGGACTTGCGCATTCACGGTCCTCGCATCCAACTGCGTCTGGCTATGATGAGCGATCGTGAAACACTCTACCAATGGATTTACCATTCCGATGCCAGTTTGGAAACGGTACAGAAGTCCTTTCAAGAATTTAAGACGAACTGGAACCCCTATTATTTCCAAATGCCGCTCACGGGTCGCGGGCACGTCTTTATCATTGAGTATGAGACCCAAGCGATCGGAGCTATCGCCTTTCATCGTCCCGATCCCAAAGGTCGGAGTGAAATGGACATTTGGTTGGGCTCGGAAAAATTTTGTGGCAAAGGCTTCGCCTCAGAAACTCTCGACCTTCTTTGTCGCTTCCTCTATCGCGAATTGGGCATCGCGTTCTTTTGGCTTCAGCCTTCCGCACGCAACCTGCACTCGATACATGCGTCAGAGAAAGCCCAGTTTAGGAAGTTACCACTGATGGCCTGCGAAGGTAAAAACGAATTTGGTTTGCAAGATCATCCCGACAGTGTGTACCTGCTCCGGGATATGAGCGTAGGGTGCAGCGTGGAGGCCTGACAAAAGAGCTAAGACTGCGA
>PLEQ01000443.1:0-2079 GCA_003136475.1 Deltaproteobacteria bacterium | reverse complement strand
TCACTGCGTTCGAGATGACAAGGCAGTTTGGAATGACAAGGCAGTTTGGAATGACAAGGCTGTTTGGAACAAGGCTGTTTGGAATGACAAGGCTATGCTTGGGGCAATCTTCATGAGGGACTGTAGTTTTGTCATCTCGAAACAGTGTGGGACCGTAGCTTTGTCATCTCGAACGCAGTGAGAGATCGCAGTCTTAGCTCTTTTGTCGAATTCTTAAGCCCGGAAGGACTAGCGTAAAGTCTTCTCTCGTGTGTATGTGAAGAGTTCGGTTTTATCCGCCCCAAGAATTTTAAAAGTCATGGTATGCTTCGTTAACACGATGTCCCCAAAACCTGCGCTCTTGCTCACGAACTTCNNCCGTATTGCAGGTCGAGTTTAGCATTGCAATCAGGCCCGGCACTGCAGGCCATTTTACCGTTCCCGTAGCCAGCATTGCCCGTGATGACCAGCGGTATCTGGTGCGGGAGTGCCAAAATAAATTCGGATAAATGTTCGTGACCGGTGAAAAGCGCATCGATATTGTGGTGAGTCAGAATGCTGGCAATCTGATCGCGTAGTACGGGATAACCCCAATTCGGCCCCTCTTTAAAACCATAGTTGCCACCGGCAGAGGCTATGGGATGGTGCATGAAGACAATAACCCAGTCTCCCGCAGCCTTAGCCTTGCGAATCTCACTGTCGAGGAATTGAATTTGAGCGTCGTATTGGGGTGCATAGTCTTCGCTACAGACGGGGTCCGGGCGCTCTCGCTCAATTTTACAGGTGCTAGGTGTCTTGGTTTGGCAGCCGCGCTTACAGGCATGCAAGAGGCTGTTGGAGTCGATTGCGATAAAACTTGCACCAAAGTCGGCAAGTTGGTAACGATATGTGTAGAAGAAATGTGGCATACACCAGCGTGTATAAGGCTTGAGATAGGAATAGGCGATCTGAGCAATGGGCTGTGCCGGTGGGTGAAAGTCATGATTGCCTAAAACAGAATACCAGTAGATCGAACGGAGTTTTTCACCGTCAAATAAATTTTCAAAACCAACTTGCCAGCGCGCGTCGTCGATCGAAGCCACTCCATGGGGATAGAAATTATCACCGACATTCATCACAAAATCCCAGTCCGAAGATTCTGCGACCTCGTTCATGGCTGTGGCTAGACTCGCTAGCTGCTGTTCAAAGCGTTTTTTGCCCGACCCCATGCCTCCCCAATCCCCGATGGTGCCAAAAGCTAGGCTATCTTGGGCAAGCACCTGGGTCGGTAGCTGCCAAAGCATGTGAGAAGTGGGGTTCGTAAAAAAATCAGGTGAGGAAACACAGGCCGGAATTTCGGCAGCTAAGCTTGGTGAGAGTGCCAACAGAAAACCCAGAGCCAGAAGACCAGAGAATTGGGTCAGTTGCTTGTTAATTTTACTGCGTATCACGGGCGTCCCTTGTCATTTTATGGTGTCTTAGAAAAGCCACGACCTGGTCTGTAAAATCGCTAAAAACGCCGTCTAATTTTTCATCAATAAAGATCTTGCTAAGAAATTCCGTAAAAGATGAAACATAAGACGGCAACTGATCCGCACGGGCTGTGTAAGCGTGAACCAAAAGGCCATGCTGGTGCGCCAAGTTCACGAGGCCGGTGCTCTGCCCCTGCGTGTCAAAAACATGCGTCAACGACGGGCCAATCCCATTGGCAAAACATGCGATCGCTGCCAATTGTTGGTCCAGCTTATCGAGGTGAGCCCCATCAAGATCACCATCCTCGATCAAGAGAATGCGNNATAAAGCAAACTCTGTTGCAAAACGTTTTAAAGTGTCGGCATGAAAGCACTGCCAAAACAAGGGGGCTGCACCCAAGTCTGGTTCGTAAGATCTCACCAGCTCATGGATGATTTTTGCTTGGTCCTGCCCGGCCTGCACGTGAAACTCGGGTTCTTTGATTTCTGGATAGATCCCCACATTTTTGCCAGTGCTCCGATTGAGACCGATAACGAGCTCGATAAGCTCGGCATAGGTCGGAACTTCAAAGCGAGATAAGTTCAAGGGAAAACGCTTCGGGAAAACCCGTTCGCGACTTGCGAGATGGATGCGCTCATGCACCCGGAG
>PLEQ01000184.1 GCA_003136475.1 Deltaproteobacteria bacterium | reverse complement strand
ACCCTGCGCCATCTTTGATTTAAGGGCTTGGTCGACAACTCCGACATTTTTGAGATCTTGTCTCGCTAGAACCAAGGCATCGTCTGGATGAGCAAGCACGATGCCGTCCGAACCGACAAGATAGCGTTTACGCTCACTGAGTTCCGAGAATATTTTTTGAAAGCTGGTTTGCTTGATATCCGCGACCGCGAAATANNATGTGATGATGGGTAAAGTGGAAGCGTCCGTGCTGCGATTGAGAATGACGAATTCGCCCTTGAGCACTCTTTGGATGGGGAAAGGGAGTTTTTGATCGAGCTTTAGAAAATAGTCGGCACTGACCCCACCGAGTTTCTTTTCATTTATAAGCTCTTTAATTTTCGTGATCATTTTGTCATTTTTGTAAAAAGTCAGCGAAAGCATGTCTTCGTCGTTGGTAAAAATCGTGTCTATAGCATCATCAAGGCCTTTGGTTTTTTCCTTGTCGAGAGAGATAAGCAGAGATGCGATGATCGCAATCTTTTCCTTCAGGTTGCGTAAGATGAGTGTGATTTCATGGGCACTTACGCTGGCCTGGGAGAGGTTAGCCCCTTCTTCTCTTTTCATCGAAACATCCCTAAAGAGGCTGGCTGTTTTGAAGGAAAGAGGAACAGTTACTGCTAGAAGGATTGCCGAAATGACGACTATAAGTTTTGTCGAGATTGAGATTTGAAATGGCAGGCGCATAGGGCCTTTCAAAAGTGTCGTATCATCGAGGTTATTTTTTTATTTTCTCAGATATATAATATACTTAAATGAATGTGGTTTGCGAAAAGAAAGCGGGAGAATCTGGCAAGTGTGGAGTGCGAGACGATTTATAGTGATTCTGATTATTTCCCTTTCAGGTCTTGCGGCCACACAGATTTGGTATGTTAAATCGCAACTTAGTTTTGAACCCAGAGACAAACCGATAGCTTTCGTTCGCGATAAAAAGAACGATGTGCAGCAAAAACCTGGAGAACATCTCATTTGGAAAGACGTCGGTGTTGGACAGGTTCTGTATCGCGGAGATGCTGTTCGAACATCTGCCGATAGTCATTGCGAGGTTGTTTTTACGAAGTCAGGGTCGAGCATAGCGGTGGATGAGAACAGTCAGATCATTCTCGATGAAATCGCTGGTGAAACGACGCTTAACTTGCTGAGTGGCGCCGTCCTCGCAAAGGGCAATGGCGCAGCTCCGACGGTTGTGGCTGGATCCTACAAACTGCGTTTAGATAGCGAAAAAACCGAATTGGGCGTCTCGATCGATAAAAATGACGTAAGTGGTTGCGTATATAGCGGTGCCATGAGTTTGGAGGGACCCGATGCCAAAACACGCAGCTACGGTACCGGCAATTGTAACCGAGGGAATATCACTGCGGTATCGTATCCACAACCGAATGCAGTTTTAGGGCGTTTGGATAAGACGAGTGCTACCAAATTTGAATTTAAGGGCGAGGGTACTGANNTTTTTCCCTCAATGCAGGGCGTAAGGAAAATGCTCTTGACACTCTGGTAACTGCACCCGACCAGGGACCAAACAGTCATATTGATGCGGTCGTACCTGAGGGTGTGTTCTACTGGCAGTTAGTTACAAAAAAAGATGCAAAGGAACTGGCGCGTAGTTTAGTGCTCCAAGCCGAGATGATTACCCTAGCAGCACCCGAACTTTTGGTTCCTAACGAAGCGGCAGTGATTAAGACCGATCAGAAGAAAGTCGATGTGAACTTGAGTTGGACATCTTCAAAAATGGCTAAGCAGTTTCGGGTCGAAATCGCTAAAGATGGCGATTTTTCCAAAAGTCTTGTCTTCGAATCTACGCAGGTGGCTAGCGAGCTAACGGTGCCCTTGAGTGTGAATGAAAGTTATTTTTGGCGGGTAACCGTCTATTGGAAAGAGGAAAAATTTAGTCCGAAGCTTTCAGAGATACGCAGATTCTCTCTAGCTCCAGTACTTAAAATACCTGTGCCGAAACTACTTTATCCGGCTGACGGCGCCTCGCTTGCATGGGGGCATACTAAAAACGAGGGGCTTGTTTTTTCTTGGTCGCCGGTCGCAGATGCGGATCTGTATCATCTGCAATTTACTTTGCCTTCAGGTAAAGCCAAAACCTATGAAACGAGTGATACCTCTTTTCGCCTTGCAACGATTGATATCGGTGATTTACAGTGGACGGTCCAGGCGCAAAGTTCTTTTACAAGTTCGGAATGGGCACGGCCCTTTCGCTTGACGATTGTGCAATCGTTAGGGGTGACTTGGCTCAAGCCGACCGCCCATGAAATGGTTTCGGAGGAGCCTAAACCTATAGTCGATTTGGAATGGACAACGGCAGTTGGAGTCGTGCGATGGGACCTAGCCTATACAAGCCTTGAAAAAAACATCGCAGGCGCTCTTAAGTTCGAATCCCCAAAAGCAAAGATAGCGCTGCCGGTTGAAGGAGACTGGAGTTTTCGAGTCAGCGGTTATGGTGCAGCAGGAGAAGCGATCGCAAAATCGGAAGCCTATGTNNTTTTGAATTTTCCTGAAAATCGTGTCAAAGCGAAAACCTACGGCACGGTCATCCGTCTCCAGTGGGAAGCTGTAGCGACCGCAAGTTCCTACCTTATAACTTTGTCCGAGGGAAAAGGGTCGTCTGCACATTATGAAACAAAGGAGACAAGTTATGAAATATCGAATGTCGTGACGGGTCGTTATCAAATTCAAATGAGTACAAAAAACCAGCGTGGGCGTGTTGGCGAGCTAGGGCCCGTCTATATCCTCGATCTTTCGAATGAGAGCGAAATAGCTCCCCCGGATATTCGAGAAATCTACATCCACTAAAAAATTGCCCACGTCAAAGATCTGCAATTGAGCCGCATCTGTCGCATCACTGCAATCTTTTTTTCTTTTTAAGTAGATTTCTGCACGCATTCCGGTAGAGATGGTTTTTCCAAACAAGGCCAATCTTTTAGCAATCTTTCTCTGGGGGCGTGATGGAAAATAATTCAAAGAATATGATTGACTTAGCCGAAAGCGGAGCCGCAGCTGCGGAAGACAGCGGTATTTTCGGCACTTCTATAGCTTTCGCAGAAGCGAGTTTAGTTCTCTATCCCGTTGCTTGGGAAGCGACGACCTCTTACGGTGGTGGGACGAGCGAAGGTCCGGAAGTCATACTGACAGCGAGTCGCCAGCTTGATTTGGAAGATCCTTGCTTTGACAGGCCCTATCGTCCCGGTCTGTTTCTGAGTCAAGGAAGGGAGACGCTATTTGGCATGAATCAGGCAGCTTCTCTCCTGGTCGAAGATCTCCGTGTGAGTCCAAACGCAGAGGAAAAAGCGAGAGATGAAAAAATTGCGAGAGTGAATGCTCTGTCCGCAGGAGTTAACACCATCGTCTATGAAGATACTGCTAAACTTGCACAGCAGCATAAATTCATCGGCGTCATCGGTGGTGACCATTCGAGTCCCTATGGATTTATTAAGCATCTGAGCGAAGTGCATGACCAGTTTGGAATTCTTCATTTCGATGCTCATCTTGATTTGAGAGATTCTTTTGAAGGCTTTAAACACTCACATGCCTCAATCATGCATAATGTGATCAACGATTTTCCACAGGTTGTCAAACTGGTTTCCGTCGGAATTCGCGATTATTCATTTCATGAAAAAGAGTTCTGTCATGCCCATCAGAAGCGCATTCGCGTTTTTACAGATCGCGATACCTTTAGGCGTAAGCAGCAGGGGGTTTTGTATTCGCAAATCTGTAAGGAAATTCTCTCGGAGCTACCTGGAAAGGTTTACATATCCTTTGACATCGATGGGCTCGATCAACGTTTTTGTCCTTCGACTGGCACGCCCGTGCCGGGCGGAGTCGAGTTTAACGAGGCTTGCTATCTGATTGAGGAACTGGCTCTGAGTGCTAAGAAAATTATAGGATTTGATCTTTGTGAAGTCGCCCGTTCAGCAGATTCTTCCGAGTGGGATGGCAATGTTGCAGCGCGTATTCTCTATAAGATTTGTGGTGCGCTTCTTTTTTCACAAGGCAAAATTGGGCTGGCTTCGGCTTTTTGAAAATAAGTGGTTTTGAGACTAAAGATTAGGGCCTGCTGAGCTTCGGATCACAAAGAGGAGGCAGTCGATACCCGCATCATCAACAAGCAAAACACTTTACAAACGGATACGGGTAATTTCCGAGATCTTTTGCAAATTTATCGAAAATCTCCGCTAAGACTACTCATAGGACCAAACTCTAGGCGTTTCGTTGGCTTTGCACTTCCACGTGTGGCGGATATGGTCCAGCATAATAATTTGGATCGCAGGTCGACGATTTTCTACCAAATAGGAAACTATCTTTTCTAAAATAACTGTTGCCCCCTTTGGCCAAATGTAGAGCGGTGAAGGGCTTGTGTTGGAAATTTCCAGATTTTCGAGGTTGGGAAGGGCCGCAAGTTGGTCTTTTAGGTCTTTTAAATAAGAAAGGTCTGACAGCGGGTGGTCATAATCACTTAAGATCGGCAATGCGATTTCGCATTGGAAGTGTGTTGCGGTGTTGGGAGCGCTGTCNNATTCAGGTCTGCAGCCGACAGGTGAGAAGCACCGAGGAGCATAATAGAAATAATAATTTTTTTCATGGAATTTTTCTTTCATGTGGTGTTGGAAGTGAAATTGCTGCTCTGTATATGTTATGTCGAAGGGAGTGAGAAAAATTTAAGGAATTAATAGCGATTGTAAAAAAAATAGGGATGTCCAGCTTTAAGAAAGGTGGGTGTTCGCCAGCTAGCTTCTTCAGGCAGAACCTTGACATCGGTTTTTGTTAGAGCTTAATCAATCTTTTTAATAGTGGATAATCGCTCAAGTTCAGGAAAGATCCTTATGCAACGTTTAGCTTTGGTTAGCGTCTTGATTTTGTGGGGTAGTGTGGTCTTCGCTTCGGAGAAGAAAAATTCTTACGAAGCTGGGGGAACTTTTGCTCCGTTTGCAAACTATCGGGGGATTAAGGGTGAGGCGCGCATTATACGGACGACAGCTAAGGGAACGATCATCTCTGTGAAGGTCAGTGGTTTAAAAGGTGGCTTAAGCTACCCTGTACATGTTCACGCTTTGCCATGCGCGGTGAATCAAGCCGGTGGACATTATCAGCTCGATCCCTCAGCTAAGACTGGTGAGGCGAACGAAATCTGGTTGGGGTTCACCGCTGATAAAAAAGGCCATGCTCACTCGAAACGGACCTTAAGTCACCTTGCAAGACCGGACGCACAGTCGATTTGTGTGCATGACCCCGAGGCCAATGGCGCCAAAATGGCGTGTGCCGATCTTTTTCCAAAAAATAAATTCGCTAGCTACGAAGGAAATTTTGCACCCTTTGCCAAGGCTAAAGGTGCCGATTTGCATATTTCCGGAACGGCGCAAATGGTCACAAGTTCCCAGGGTACCCAATTCAAGTTGGTAGTCAGCGGGCTGAGTCCTAGCGAACAGTATGTTTCGCACGTGCATTTGTTTCCCTGTTCGGTGACGGAGGCAGGTGGACATTATGAATTGGATCCGAGTTTAAAAGCTGGTGAGGAAAAAAATGAGATTTGGTTTACAATTCCAGCGAATCAAACGTCTTTTAAAACGGACATTACGATTCCCCACATTGCACGAGCCGATGCTCAGTCGGTTGTGATTCATCAAATGGTAGATGGTGGCATGCCGAAACTTTCGTGTGCGGACCTTTTGCGAACGGACTCTAGTCGTTAGGCTCGTGCGAGCGAATTTACACAAGAGCTAAGACTGCGATCTCTCGCTTCGCTCGAGATGACAAGACTGAGTCTCGCGATGACAATACTGTCTCCAAGCGACTGAGATCAGCGCGAGGGCTTTTTGATGGTTTTGTGCTTGCGAATGCGATTGACGCTTTGCCGCTCGACGAGGATGACGTCGGGAACGCCTTCGATTTTCTTGGTGATTTCGTGCAGATGATTGAGATCACGGAGAGAAATTTCAAAGTGTAAAATGCCTTTTTTATCAGTCGATACTTTTACTTGGGCTTTGAGAATATTGGCCCCACATTGGGCGATCGCCATCGTCACATCCGCTAGCACACCTTGTCGATCGGCGGTCAAAATACGAAGGTAGACTTTGTGGGCGACTTCATCTTTTTCCTGATCTGCCCAGGTTACTTTGACACGGCGGGCAGGATCCAGGTCAAGGCCACGTGGGCAGTCGATGCGATGAACGGAGACTCCTCTGCCACGCGTAATGAAGCCAAAAATTTCTTCGCCTGGCAAGGGATTACAGCAGCGACCAAAGGTCACGAGGATGTTATCAAGGCCCGAAACGAGCACACCAGATTCTTTGCTTTTCAAATTCGAACTGGGTAGTTTGGCTTTCTCTAAGACGGTATTGGCTGGTGCGGAAACTTGGTCGGGGAAGACTTTGGCCATTAGCTCGGGTAGGTTCACACGTCCGTAGCCCACGGCAGCTAAGAATTCTTCTGTCGAGCTTTCCTTGGCAAACTTGACGAGTTGGTCCATCTGCTTGCTCGTGCTGAACTTAGCAAAATCAAGCCCTCTGCGATTGAGATCGTCCGAAAGAATTTCTTTGCCAATTTTCTTACTCTTCGTCCTTTCCTCACTACGGAAAAAAGATCGAATTTTATTGCGAGCTTTCGAGCTATTGACGAAGTTCAACCAGTCTTTTGAGGGGCGTTGGCTCGGTGATGTAAAAATTTCGATAATGTCTCCGGAATGGAGTTTGCCACGTAAGGGGGTGATACGACCGTTGACTTTGGCACCTACTGCAGAAAGACCGACATCGGTATGGACAGAAAACGCAAAATCAAGGGGCGTAGCTCCGACGGGGAGTTGGATTACATCTCCGCGTGGCGTAAAGACGAAAATTTCTTCATCAAAAAGATCAACTTTGATCGCTGCTAGAAATTCTGTTGGATCTTGCACATCATTTTGCAGTTCCATCATCTGACGCTCGNNCTGGACCGTTTGCTCTTTATAGGACCAATGCGCTGCAACGCCATACTCGCAGACACGGTGCATTTCACGGGTACGGATTTGAATTTCAGCTGGCGTGCCATTGGGGCGGATGACCGTAGTGTGTAAGGATTGGTAGTAGTTTGGTTTAGGCATGGCAATATAATCTTTAAAGCGGCCTGGCATAGGCTTCCACATCGCATGGACTATACCCACCGCCTCGTAGCAATCCTTAACGGTGTCGACGAGTATGCGAAAGGCAAAAAGATCATGGATATCTTTGAAAGCTAGTTGGCGATCGACCATTTTCTTGTAGATCGAATAGAAGTGTTTCGGTCNNAACATTTTTGAAGCCGTATTTTTTGAGTTCGTTTTCAAGAATTTCGACGACCTCTTTGATATAAATTTCACGCTCTTTTTTCTTGGCAGCTATATTGCGACTGATCTCTTTGTAGACTTCATACTTCGTTTCTTTAAGGCATAAATCTTCAAGCTCGCTGCGGATATTGTAAATGCCGAGACGACCGGCCAAGGGAGCATAGATGTCGAGGGTTTCCTGAGCGATGCGCCGGCGTTTTTCGGCAGCTAAGGATTCGAGAGTCCGCATATTGTGGAGGCGATCCCCGAGTTTGATGATGATAACGCGCAGGTCTTTAGCCATAGCGATGATCATCTTGCGGAAATTTTCGGCCATTCTCTCTTGTTTGGAGGTGAATTTGATTTTAGCAAGTTTCGTGAGGCCATCGACAATCTCGGCGGTCTGANNCCGGTATCTTCCACGACATCGTGCAGGAGGGCGGCAACTAAACTTGTGACATCGACTTTTAACTCGGCAAGGACCTCGGCTACAGCGACGGGATGACAGATGTAGGGTTCACCGGAACTGCGTTTTTGATTGGTATGTTTTTCGGCAGCGAACTGATAGGCCTTATCAATTAAGGCAAGAGCTTGTTCATCTTTGATGTACTTATTAACTTTAACTAGGAACTTTTGCAGCATTTCCTCAGGTGAGGAAGGGACTAAATGTTTCTTACTAGGTTTTGCTGAGTTTTCTTCGTGATCTTTGGTCGGAGGCGTTGCATCCCCTGCTACTTTCTCACTCATGTTTCCTCGTATTTTTACCCTTGTTCAGCGCCAAGTCATCCGATAGCCAATCGATTTGGTTGAATTCATCAATAAGTGCATTACAGTGATGAAGACCTTGCTCATAAGTCAAGCTGACAGCTTGCCCATCCCTGACAAGATTTTTCAATTCCGAAAAGGCTCTATCCAGTTTGTCGTTGATGATGAAGTGCTGGAAGTTCTTCCCCTCCTTGAGTTCCTCGCCAGCGGTCTTAAGACGGCGCTTGCATACTGTGAGGCTGTCCGTTCCCCTTTTGCGCAAACGTTCCCAAAGATCTTGAATCGATGGGGGCATAATAAAAATCGCGCAGGCATCGGGATATTGAGCTCTAATATTTTTGGCTCCTTGAACGTCGATTTCGAGCAGGGCTTGATGGCCAAGCTTGAGAATACGAGCGATTTCGTCTTTGGTCGTGCCGTATAAATTACCAAAAACATCAGCCCACTCAGCTAAGCGTCCTTGATCGACTTGGCGCAGGAAGTTTTCCCGGTCGACAAACCAATAGTGTTCACCGTTTTTTTCGCCCGTACGGATGGGCCGCGTTGTGATACTGACAGAAAAACTGAGTGTGGGTACTTCGCTTACCAAACGACGGGTGAGGGTCGTTTTGCCCGTACCCGAAGGGGCTGTGATGATGACGATAGAGCTTTTGGATTTTGACATGGATTTCCTTGCGAAATTCCGAACTTGTCTAGATATCTGATCGGCTTATTTGGGCCCTATATTACAGGTCTTATGCAAGTTCCTCAAAAAGTTCGAGTTATTAACTGCGTTTTAGCAGCCTAGGATTCGAAGGTCAGCTTTTTTCACCGGCTGCTGCCNNACTAAGCACTAGGGAAGCTGCGCTTCGGCGGGAAGGCAGCGCATTCCAGATTGGAAGGGAAGGGATCTTTTTCTGATCAGGAAAAATTCTCATGATCAAGCACGTAGCTTTCAAGGCGGAGGTTCCTATGAGGAAATGGGCTTGCTGTCTTGGGGTTCTATTGTGCTGTGTGGTGTCGTGTCGCCCTTCTGATTTTGGTGTGAAATCTGGCGCGTCTTCTTGGCAGGGGGAGGCGTTGCCTAATAGTTTTCTCGTGAGTTTTTGTCCGGGCGACGGACGGAAATTTCCCGTTACAAACTCTTTCCAAGAAGAGGGTCTTTACTTTGAAGATCTTTTGAGGACGTTAAGAAGTGACTCACGCATAAAGATGCTCTCCTTCATTACGGCCATGCAAAATCCCGCTGAAGAAACCCTGCACTCGCGTTTGGAGTCGTGCTCCCTTGCCGCAGTGACCCGTGTCGATTTCTTCGAGGCGGCGACGGCTTCGCGCATGCTCAATGAGTGGCAGAAAGAGGGGCGCATTGCTTTTTGGGAGCCGAATTGGTTGAGTCGTCTATCGAAGATGCCGCAAGCGAATCTTGCAAAGCCGTATCTTGGCGACGGCTCGCGATGGTGGACGGATGCTATTCAATTGGGAGCGGCTATAGATGCTATCAAGACGACGGCGTTAGTCGACGGCGAAAATGCCGCTTCGCCAGTTCTTGCCGTGCTGGATAGCGGGATGGACGTTCACCATCCTGCACTTGCGGATCGGATTTGGCACAATCCTGATAGTGCGCATTCACCCTGTCGGCATGATCTGTGGGGTTGCAATACGGTGGACCCGCCGGACGGTTTTTTAGGCGAGGGAACGGCTCACCCCTACGGCACACAAGGGCCCGGTGAGCTGTGCGAGGATCAGGAACAGGGTATGCAAGGCGACTGTATCCACGGGACGCATATTGCCGGCATTCTGGCTGGTGACGTTGAAATGGGTGTNNGTCGGCGGGGAGGGACGGGTGCCTGACAGTGCCATTCTCCGTGCCTTGAAATATCTGAGTCTCTTTGAGCGCAGACCTGGAAAAAATTTAGTGCGTGTCGTCAACCTTTCGTTTGGTAAGTACCAGAAAGGGAAAGCGGTAGCGCTTTTTATCGAATACTTGGCTAAGCACCGCGATGGGATTTTGGTCTTTGCTGCAGCTGGCAATGAAGATAGTCAGAAGAGGGTTTATCCAGCCGCACACGAGCCGGTGATAGCGGTAACAGGACTGGCCGCATCCGGACGCAAGGCGAGCTATTCCAATTATGGCCCCTGGGTGAATATTGCAGCACCGGGTGGCGAATTTCGAGAGGGCCGTGATTTTGCCATTGAGTCGAGCGTTCCAGGTGGAGCTCTGGCGTTGAGTCAGGGTACGTCCATGGCTACGCCGGTGGTGGCAGGGGTAGCGGGCTTGCTTTTGACCGTAAATCCCGAGCTGAGTTTAGCGGAACTTAGGCAAACGATTCTGGATGCAGCCAATCCCGCTATCTATGATGCAAGTTTTGCGGAGGCTTATAATTNNCCTATTACCCAGAGCTTGAGAATGGGAAGGTGCCTCTCTTAGGCGTGGGTATGGTCGACGCCTCGGCTGCGGTTCGCAGTATAAAAAGGCAAGAAAGTACGCTAAAAAAGAAGGAAAGGATTCAAATCGACTGCGCACAGATCGTGACTAACGGTGGATCCCATGAAAGTCACCCTCTGTCATTGCTGCTTTTTTTTGCCCCATTGCTTTTTGTTTTGGGTTGGCGTTGGAGGGAAAGGTTAGGACCTTATGTTAGGGACAGCTGAAAAAATACCGTCGCATCTTAGAACTTATGTCGTTAAACAGGATTATGAAAAATATACCTTTCGTGATCATGCCGTCTGGCGTTTCATCATGCGCAACGCCAAGGATTTTATGGTTGCTCATGCGCACCCAGCGTATTTGCT
Organism: Deltaproteobacteria bacterium; assembly: GCA_003136475.1. Taxonomy (GTDB): domain Bacteria; phylum Bdellovibrionota_B; class Oligoflexia; order Oligoflexales; family Bog-1112; genus BOG-1112. The sequence continues at coordinate 6,885 of PLEQ01000184.1, read as the reverse complement.
GGGTTTGGAAAAAACGGGCGTTCCCATCGAACAGATTCCTCGCATCAGCGAAATGGATGAACGTTTTTCTCAGTTTGGTTGGGGAACNNGTATGTGTTTGTGGGTTCATTCCTCCTTTAGCGTTTTTGGAATTTCTTTCCCATCGAATTCTTCCGATCGCTGCCGACATGCGCACTTTGGAGCATTTTGACTACACTCCAGCGCCAGACATTGTGCACGAAGCGGCAGGCCACGCGCCTATTCTCGCCGATAAAGAGTATCGGGACTATATGGCAAGTTATGCAAAGGTGGCACGCAAGGGCATTTTTTCGAACGAGGACGTCCGTCTCTATGAGGCCATTCGCGTGCTCTCCGATGTGAAAGAGAATCCGGACTCTACTCCCGAGACCATTCAAAAGGCTGAGCAAGAACTTAAGAAGGCGTACAATTCGATGACATGGGTCTCCGAGGCTGCGCAGATTTCCAGAATGTTTTGGTGGACCATCGAGTATGGCTTGGTTGGGGAAATGCAGAAGCCATTGCTTTACGGTGCCGGTCTCTTGTCATCGATAGGCGAAAGTCTGGACTGTTTCGACAGTCGCGTCCAAAAAGTGCCCTTCAGTTTGAAGTGCGTTGAGACCGGTTATGACATAACCGAACCTCAGCCCCAACTTTTTGTGGCGAAGGATTTTCATCACGTCAGTGAGGTTCTGCGTGAACTTGAAGCGACTTTAGCCTTCCGCAAAGGCGGCGAAGAAAGTTTGGCTCTTGCCAAACGCGCTGAGAGCCTTACGACGACGCAACCGGATTCGGGTGTCGAAATATCCGGCGTTCTAAGCGAGTTCGTTTATGAGAAGGGGAGGCCCGTCTTTCTGCGCTGGAAGGGGCCTGTGCAAGTCTGCTGTCAGGGACAGGAACTTGCGGACCAAGGTGTGAAGCGTCATCCGGATGGCTTTAGTAGTCCCGTCGGTTTTTGGTCAGGGACGCCGTTGCATCCGAAAGATATAAAAGATAGCAATTTTGCCAAATTGGGTCTGCACAAGGGGAGTGCCAGTGTGTTGAATCTCAGTTCGGGATTTAAGATTTCGGGTGTGCTCAAGGCTTGGGTGCGCGATGCGGCAGGGTCTCTACTGCTTGTGACTTGGCAAGAGTGTACGGTTACGCGAGGCGACAAAACGTACTTTGAACCCAGTTGGGGTGAGTTCGACCAAGTCGTAGGGGACGCCGTGCCTTCAGTTTATGGCGGGCCGGCGGATTGGGCAAAATATGGCAGCGGTGACTTCGGTAAAGCCTCGACGCAGCCGGGTCGTTTGACGCCTTACCGAGAGCAAGAAAAACACTTATTTGCGCTCTATGGAATTCTCCGTAATCTGCGTTTGGAAAAACAACCCAAGCAGGCCGTTGTGCTTAAGCAACTGGAAAAAATTTGTGACGAGCTCATCAGTGCTTATCCTAACGAGTGGTTGCTTGGCATCGAAGTGAGTGAGCAGTTTTATGCTCTGGNNCCATGGTTTAGGAAAATGCAGGAGCAGATTTTTCAACTGTCAAACTATTCCGAAAAGCAAAGGCGTTTCGTGAAGATGGGTCTTGATCTCGCGAAGAAGACCGCTCGCAGATGATCACGGATCTCGTCAATGGTGTTGTGCACGTCCTGTCAGCGTTGTTCTTCCTGGTCCTGCTCTATCTTTTACTGAAGAATCGTAAGGAGCAGGCGCTTTTGCGGAGCTTTCTGCGAGGGGACTTGCAGAAACGGGTGAATGTCGATTGGCCACTTGTTTTTCCGGAGGAATTTTGCTCGGCACTTAAGATTCCTTTTTCGGGCAGTGGTGCAATGACAGCTGGCGCGCCGAGGCGCCTGTATAAAGAACTTATATTTGAAACCCTTCTCCTCTATGGTATTGATGCGATACAATACTCAGTGGACGCGGATCGCAATATTCACTTGACGTTTCAGGTCGTAAATACCGTCCTGGAGCGAGAGCTCTTAGAACAGGAACTTTCTCGCGCCTTGCAGCTTACCGTTAGGGTCCTTTCTTTCAAGGATCAGAGGAGTTAGCGTTTTATGAAATATCTGTTTCTAGTCGCCGTCCTGAGCGTGAGTTGTGTGAGTTTTGATTCCAAAAAAGATATCAAACCGCCAAAAATAACTGAAAAAATGCTTTTGAAGGAGGCTCTGGCCGGAGGCATTGAGTTTGGGGGAACAACTCTTGATGAAGTCAAAAAACTTATCAAGAAACGTAAGGAGTGGCGGAAAGCGGAAGAGTATCTATTCAAGATTCTGATGACTGAAAGCGACGAGTTTCCCATCCCTTCATTGATCAACACCATGGACCTTTTTCGTACAGCCCAGTCGAAACGTTCCCATTTGGTTTTTCGCAAGTATGTGCATGAGCGTGCGATCATCAAACGCCAAGTAGGCTGGCAGCTTGCAGCGGATGTGCCTTCCGAAATGATGGGGCGTGAGATTGAAACTCTGTTGACCGAAACTATTGCCGATGATGAGTTGAACCAACTGTTTATTCCAGCAATGGCCGATGCTGTGGCGAGTAACCGGCTCATCGACTCCTATACCATCATTCGGGAGGGACTCTTTGCGGTCGATGATATTGCCTTTGCCCGTGCGATGATCGCTTTGAATCCCCTGCGGGCTTCGGAAGATTTTCTGGAATATCTGGGGAAGGCGCCGGTCGAAGAATTGCGTCAGTTAACTTTAAAAAGTGTCGATGTTTATACCTGCACTTTGATTTTAGAACACTTCCAAGCCTATCCGCCTGCGGTGTCCAATCCGCGGATGGAAACGCTCTTTCTCTATACGATTTCACGCAACAATGCGTTAGCGGAAATGGCGCGTGATGTGCTCGAAAGATACTTGCCTAAGAACAGTGAAGCGTTCGCCTTCACCCTTGCGCAGCTTCCTTCCTGGATGCAGATTGCGTTTATTGAACGCAGCTCAAAACGCTTGACGCCGGTGATTTCTTTGTTTCTTGATGATCTCAAAAAAGTCAGTGCTGATAAAGATGTGGTGGATGAGATTTCAGGTTTGAAACTCTGAGAGTGCGCCACCTGCGAGCAAACTCTTAGAAGCTGTTTGAAAAGCCCTTCAACTTAGACTGCNNCACTTTTCAAACAGCTTCTTAGATAAGGTAGCGGTGGGAGCGATGGTCTACTATGCTTAGCTCGTGGACACGAGCGAGGATTTGTTCTTGAATTTTTTCAGCATAGTAACCGATGATGCCCAAGAGCTTGGTCAAGTAGTCGTAGGTCAGCTGCTCGCTAAATACTTCAGCTAAGAGTACGACGCATTCCTCATCATCAATGCCCAACTTGATCGTCGAAATCTGCTTGTTCAGGCGCAGGATGAATTCGAGGATGCTACGTCGGTGCTTCTCTAGAACCAATTCGGAAAGTGAAAGAAGTTTGACTTCGAAAAACAGCAAAGATTCATTCAGCTGGACGCGCAGGGAGTAGTTTCGGTTGAGCGAACGCCAGCCTGAGTAAAAGATGTTTTGCCCATCAAAACGATAGACCCAGCCGTAGGCTTCTAAAAATTCTTTGAGTTTTTCTTGGACTTCGTGGTTCATTTTTTCCCCCTTTTAGAGACTAATATGGAGTCAGGGAGCGGTCAATGCGACAGGTCTAGTGGAGTTCGTAATGAACGAGTGACCACTGGTGAGGAGATAGGCAAGGGGGAAGGTTGGATGAGACTCTGTCTGAGCTTTGGATGAAAAGTGTGTTGTCGGTTTTGCAGTCGTTGATCAGTTCCATATAAGTGGGTTGAAAGCCGGGAATACGTGGAGGGATGAGCTCGGTGCTCAGGAGCCAAAGTTCTTTCTTAAGCTTGAGCTCGGCATAAGAGAAGGAATATTTTTGATTCTGTGTCCATTCGGAAGGTCGATTGATCCCCGGCCATTGAAAAATCTCTCGGTGCGGCAAATAGAAGCGGAGTATGCTGACGAGTTGGTAGGTGTCGGCAAAAATGGGATCCGAGAGTTTCTCCACTCGGTTTGCAAGCGGTGAAAAGCCGTGGGTTTCTTTCAATATGCGGTCGCTGCGGGAAGGCAGAAAAGGTTTGGCGCCGTGAAAACATAAGAGGAGTATGGCCAGCGTGTTCGCGATCGACGCAGCGCATATTTCTTTGCGTTGCGCCATAAGAGCAGGCGCCAGTAGGGGTGCTGCNNACCACTTTTGTGAAAAACGCAATCATGCCAAAAAAAATGAGGGGTACCCAAACCGCGTAAGAGAAGAGCGTTTGCGCTTGAGGATGCAAAGAGCCAACACTTTTCGGTTTGCGCCATAGCAGGGTGCTCAGTGGGAAGAGCAAAAATCCCCATAGCATGAGCACCCCACCTAAAAATTCGGCCATGTGCAGACTCGTCAGATAAAATGGGGTCTCAGAAATTATATTGAGTGCAGGTAAGCTTTTTCGTAAGGCTGCGGGGCTAGCTAGTTTTTTAGCGAGCTCCCATTCCGGGCCAGTCAAAGTGTAGAGCTCGGCGCNNGAAGAAAGACGGCGAAGTTGAAAGGAAAAACTCGCCCAATTGTGAGTGGCATTCCAATAGAGGTTGGGAAGGAAGATCAAAACAGCAAGCAGGCCTCCCAAATAGGGCCAAGGTGTTCGTAGACTCCGGCGTGGATCTTTGAGAAGGGCCAGTAAAAATATGGGACCGATCAAGACCATCGCGTACTTTGCCAGCAGACCGCAGCCACTTGCCAGTCCCGCTGTTAACCAACGCCGCTTCTGTCCCTTGAGCGCAAAAAAACCTTCATTNNCGCCTGTCAAAATTCCGGAGCTCAGACAGCCGACATTGAATTTGAATAATAAGATCGCGAGCAAGAGGCTGGGCCACGTTTGCAGACCGCTCACCCAGAAGAGGCGGATGGCTAAGATGAGTGAGCCTATTCCCACCAGAAGGGTACCGAAGCGGGAGTTCAAAAACGGGAGTGGCAGGGCTTCGGATATAGCTGCGAGGAGAGCAACGCCGGGGGGATGGTCGAAATAGCCGAAGGCAAGCTCTTGTCCCCACTGGTGATAGTAAGCTTCATCCAGAGTAATGGGAAGAGTGGCGGCGGAGAGTACTGAGACCAGGGCAGCAACAAGTATCAGCCATAAGATTGAGCGTGCATGCGGCATACGGTTCCATTTCCAAAAGGCCATTAATATATTATGGGCTTAGACACTTTTTCAACTGTACCTCGAGGCGGGGGTTTTTTTTAAGTGTTTTAAGATTTATATGCGGGCAGTCCGGCAGACAGGCGCTTCACACAAAACAAGCTTGCAGATCTTTTATTGGCACGTAGAATGGCCCTCAATACTGTTACCGCCTAGGGAATCCTGGTACATGACAATTCGACCCATTTGTAGCGTGCTCGCAGCGCTCATGATCTCAGTTTGTGCTTGGTCTATGGATCAGGTTGTTGTCATTTCGCCACACAGAAAGTCTATCCAGCAGGAAATCGTACCGCGTTTCAAAGCTTATTATCTAGAAAAATTCAAGACTCCTGTCGAAGTCGAATGGCTTGATCAGGGTGGCGCCTCCGAAGCTTTGCGTTTCGTCATGGCGCGTTTCGAAAAAAATGCCAAAAGCGCCCAAATCGATCTACTCTGGGGCGGTGGCGAGCAGCCGGCATTTGAACTTAAAAAACTGCAGCTCTTGCAGGCGTATCCTCTGTCAGAAATGTTAAAAAAAGAAGTTCCGATGCAACTGGGACCCGTCGCGCTCTACGATCGGGAGGAAACGTGGCATGCGATCAACTTTTCATCCTTTGGTATTTTTTATAATCGGAAACTTCTCAAATTGCTGCATCTGAACGAACCGCATGGTTGGGTCGATCTTGGCGATGATCGCTTTTTCGGATCGCTCAGTAATGCCGATCCCCGTCGTTCATCGAGCCATCTCACAATTTATACAGTGATTCANNGCTTGGTTTCGAAAAAGGTTGGGAGCTACTCACGCGCATTGCAGCAAATACCGATAAATTTGAAATGTCGAGTTCAGCCCCAGTCAAAGCGGTGATATCCGGTGCTGCTGTGGCTTCTCTCAGTATCGACTATTTTGCCTTGGCTAAACTGGGCGATTTAGGACCTACGAATCTTGGGTTTCAACTACCTCTCGATCAAACAGTGGTCAATGTTGATCCGATCGTTATGCTCAAAGGCGCACCCAATCTAAAGGCGGCTGGGCGCTTCATCGAATTTCTCCTCAGTGCTGCCACGCAAAAATTATTTGTTCTACCGAAAGGGGTCAAAGAAGGCCCACTTTTTTCAACGCTCGGGCGTCTCGCTGTCAACACTAAAACCTACGACGAAACAGAGGGTCTACGCGTGACACCTCTGAACCCTTTTCGTTTGCAAATGCCCTCATTCGTGCTAGATAGAGAACACGCAACAAAAATGCAGTTTGTGCTTGCTGACTTGATAGGGGCGGTTTTGATTGATGCCCACGCAGAATTGAAGTCGACTGTACGCTATCTTCGTAAAACGCAGCGAATGGGCGAATTTAAAAAGATTGTTTTTCCCATCACTGAGGAAGATGTGCACAAATTAGCTCTCATCTGGAGTGATCAGAGTGTTCGTAATCGAACTATCAACAGCTGGTTAACCCATGCGCGAAGCCTTTATAGCTCTGTGCGTAAGGTCCCTCGGTGATTCTAAACTTAAAAAATTCAAGTTAGAAAGCGGATGTGGTTGATCGATGGAAGTTGTCTTTCGCAATGTATCTAAGCAATACGGTTCAGCCACAGCTGTTTCCAATCTGAACTTAACGATCGCCAAAGGATCCTTTCATTTTCTACTCGGTCCGTCGGGGTGTGGAAAAACCACGACTTTGCGTCTCCTGGCGGGTTTAGAAAATATCAGCTCCGGGCAGATTTTTTTCAATGGAAAGGATCTCACGAACAAGCCTGCAT
>PLEQ01000394.1:233-8380 GCA_003136475.1 Deltaproteobacteria bacterium | reverse complement strand
GTCGAGCCTAGCATTAATGTCTACAGCAGCGAATGATCTTCTTTTCTTAGAAAACTAGGTATATCGATACCATCACTCCCATCTTGTAAGTTCACTCGTTCCGCTAGTTCAAGAGCTTCGTCGATCCTTTTATCAATGTCTAAGCGAAGCGACTCTGGATCTTGAAAAGTCATCGTAAATGGCGGATGCTCGGCATTGGATGAGCGTACTTCCGGGTCTTTGAATACCTCTAAATCTCTTGGTGCTGCTGGGTTTACCGAAGTTTTGACATCGGATGTTGAGGACTCATCGGAATGTGTTTGAGTATTTATATGTTCCGTGGCGAAATGCCCGCCATAGGCACTGTCATTTTTGATATGCGCAAAAGAAAAGCTGTAACCTTTCTGTTCGCCAGGGGTCTCATCCAAATAACGGTCTTCCTTAAGCTCATGCGACCCGTTGTAGGCGCTTGTAGATTTCATAGCTGATGACACGCCATGCGAAGTTCCTGGTGAAGAAGAATTGGCAGTGTTGGCTGCAGAGCTATTGGGTTTCGCCGTCGCTCCCCGCACCTTGTAGACATCTTGCTCTGCGTAACGTGATCTAAGTGCTGATTTTGCTACGGTCTTTATCTCGCTCTTGTCAAAGCCAGTTGCAATAACGGTTACACGAATTTCATCCGACATTTTGGGATCGATGACGGCTCCAAAAATAATGTTTGCATCTTCATGAGCGGATTCTTGAATAATAGTGCAAGCCTCGTTGACTTCAAGCAAAGAAATATTCTCTCCAGCTGTGATGTTAATGAGAATGCCCGAGGCGCCTTCTATATCAATGTCATCCAAAAGTGGTGAAGAAATCGCTTGATGAGCGGCTTCCACCGCCCTGTTCTTACCGGAAGCGTACCCGATGCCCATGAGTGCTTGTCCGGTGCTGGACATGATCGTCTTAACATCTGCAAAATCGACGTTGATAGTGCCTGGAATATTAATGATGTCACTAATGCCCCGGACAGCATTGACGAGGACATTATCTGCTAATTTGAAGGCTCCTATGAGGCTTAGCTCAGGAGTGGCTATCTCAAGGAGTCTTTCATTCGGAATAACGATTAAGGTATCAACATTTTCACGGAGACGCTCGATACCAATTTCGGCATGAGTTCTTCGTCTTTTGCCTTCAAACAGAAAGGGTCGGGTTACCACGGCAACCGTTAACGCGCCGAGATCATGGGCGATTTGAGCCACAACCGAAGCACCCCCGGTACCTGTTCCACCGCCCATACCCGCTGTTATAAATACCATATCGGCACCGGCAAGAGCCTCTTGGATCTCGTGCCTGTCCTCCAAAGCGGCATCTCTACCCACACTCGGGTCAGAACCGGCACCCAAGCCTTTGGTGAGTTCTTTGCCTATTTGAATTTTGTGTGGAGCCAGTGAGGTTCGCAGTGACTGCATATCTGTGTTCACAGAAATAAACTCGACCCCCTCGATATTTTCTTTGATCATAGTCGTTACAGCATTTGTACCCCCACCACCAACTCCGATGACTTTTATCTTAGCTGCAGGTGATTCCATGTCGAGGAAATCGAAACTCATAGTTAGCCTCGCAAAAAAAAATTTAGTTGTTCTTTAAAATTATAAGAAGTCGGGAGTTAAAGTGTCAATGTCTTGACAGTTATTGTGTTCGAGGATCCTTGGTCGTTCTACTGGTTATCTGCGATGGAATACCAATTCCATTTCTAATTCTAAATTTATCGAATGCTTATTATCGTTGCTTTGCTATTTCAATAGAGTTCTTTAACCCAATTGAACATTCGAATAAAGGTGCCCCCCAAGGGACCAATTTGCATATTTGCCCGAGCGCGGGTAATTTGAGCATACTCTTGGTAGAGTAAGCCAAGGACGGTCGCATATTTGGAAGATAGTTTTGATCCCTCGTTCGAGTCGGTTGAGTTTTTAAATACAGGATCTACTTTATCGACAGGAATATGGAGAACCTGTTGAAAGGTCTGGCAAATGCCCTGTATCTCCGAACCACCCCCCGTTAGAATTATACCCCCCTGAATAAGAGGCAGATAAGCCTGGATTTCCTTTTTGACGAGCTCAGCAAGTTCAACGATGCGAGCTTGCAGGATTTCAAATATCTGACTGGGATCAACTTTGCATACGCGACCTTGAAGATCTCTAATTTCCCAAGAGAAAGGCCTGTCATTTTGCGATAGTCCACCAATTATCTTTATACGCTCGGCCTCATCAAAAGGGAGCCCTAAGCCAATGGAAAGATCGCGTGTCATGAGGTTTCCGCCAATGCTTATAGTAAATACTTTTGATGGTTTTCCGTTCATAAACAACATGCCATCAGTTGTACCACCACCGATATCCAGGAGAACAACCCCAAGATCTTTGCGAGGCGGCTCAAGAGTGACCATCGAAGAAGCGTATTGCTCAGAAACCAAGCTGGTAACTTTTATGCCACAGCTATTACATAACCGCACCAAATCTGAAAGATAGTAGCGATCAGCTTCGATGACAAAGAACTTTGCACCTAAATTGGCTCCGGAAAAACCCAGTGGATTTACTATCCACTCGCGATCATCAATTTGATAGCCATGTGGTGAAATGTGAATTAATTCTCTTTTTTCATTATAATGATCCAATCGTATTTGTTCGCGAATTTTTTCAAGGGTTCTAGGTTTAACGACTCGGTCATTGTCCATTGGCAGTTGTGCCGTTATGAAAGCGCTCTTTAAATGAGTACCGGAGACCCCTAAAGTTACATGGTCTATATCGCTGCTAAATTCCTTTTCAGCCAAATCCAGCAAGGTTGCTAGCGCCTTCTGGGCACCATAAAAATCGGCAATCATCCCTCTGTTCATGCCTTGAGACGCTACAGTGACGGTATCTATGTCGATGGAGTTGTCTTTGCGATTAAATTGGAGGTAGCCAAGGCAGAATTTTGTGGTGCCTAAATCCAATGCAAAGATTTTTTCCATGAATACGTGCCCTCAGGTTCTTTGTTCAGTGATAAAAGCTTTATCGTTAAAGTCAATTTCGATATTTTTCAGAGTTCTTTTTCTTTTATTTGCTTCTTCAAGAATTTTAGACAAGCGCAAAAACTGTTTGTCAAATGGCGGATTCCCAAACATTACGGTAGTAGCAGAGTCTTTCAAGGTTACAAAAAATCCTCGATACTTCTTATACTCAATAGTTGAGAAAAATATTGAATGATATCTGGCAAGGTCTATGAGTTGAATAGCATCGAGGATAGATTTTCTTTCTTTATCTGAAATGATAACACAATTTCTGTCGTCGAGTTGAAATGATTTGTGGTCATCGGCAAAAATCCCTTGCAACACAGTGCGATTCAAAGGCGTGAAGTTGTTGTCATCGTAGATTTCCCCGTCAGTAGAAATTACGCGCTCCTTGTCCGTCATTACAAACATAACAGGGATTCTTGGCGATAGGGTTATTGAAATATTATTTTCAACATCAGCGAAGGAATGGACATGGCTTAAACCTTCTTTTTCTTGAATTTCCTTAGATAAGCTTGCGACCGACGGGATTACCGAATTGTGTTTCAAAATTATATTTTCTATATCAATGTAAAGCTTTTGGCGGATAGATTCCGAGAATTTCCCGTCAAATTTTATATTGAAGTCGTTGAGAACAATTTCCTCACTGCTCGCAATGAAGGACTTTATCCAGCGAAAAGCGAGTATAGGTGGTATTAAAACTGCGGAAATAATTATGAGTTTGACAAGAACGAGAGTGGATATTTTAAGATAAGAAGCACTAAGCTTGGTTACAACTTTTTGCCTTTGTAAGACGTTTTTTATCCTAGCCTTTCTTTTAGTTGGAAGGCCAATTGCCATACGTCTCCAGCTCCTAAAGTCAGAACTATTGAATTCTTTTTTAGCTCATGGGCTACTTTGTCTTTGGCGCTATCAAAATTAGGAGCAAAAAAACAGGGAACATTTGAGAATTTAACAATATCAGCAACAAGTTCTTCGGAGCGAATGGGGTTGTCATCATGCTCACCCGAGCTATATGTAGGGAGGGCAATGACAAGGTCCACGTTTGTAAAGGAACCCACAAAATTATTGTACAACGTTTTTAACCGACTATATCGGTGTGGCTGAAAAATTACAATAATTTGAGAGCTGGGCCATGATTCACGAACGGCTCTAATGGTTGACTGAATCTTAGTAGGATTATGGGCATAGTCGTCGTATATTTTAAGATTCGAATTTTCGAAGATAAGTTCTAAGCGTCTTTTGACCCCTGAAAAATCGGCCAGACAATCAGCAGCGTCTTGCATATTTAGATCCAGTGCCGATAGGCTTGCTAAGCTCGCGAGAGCGTTGGAAGCATTGTGTTTTCCGATGCCTTTTAAACGACATTTCCAGCTTTTACCGCTGAGATTTGCGGAAAAATAAATGACCCCGTTTTTACAGACGTAATCAGACCCTTGGAACATTGCTGTATTTGAAAAACCGTAAGTTAGTTTTTTTTGGTGGATGCTTTCCGAAAGACGAAGGCAGTCTAGATCGTCTATACCCAGAACCGCAGTTCCGCCTGACTTGATGTTTGAAATATAGGTTTTAAACGTCTCAAATATGTGCTGGTGGTCTCTATAGTAATCCATATGATCGAGGTCAATACTGGTCAAAACACCAACATGAGGCTTAAATTTTAAAAGTGTGCCGTCGGATTCATCGGCTTCCACAACAGCATAAGTGCTTGCTTCACTGCCTGGGAATACAAGGCTGGGACAATCTTTCATCCGGGCGCCAACGATCGCCATTGGTTCTTTTCCCAATCGCTCAAGAATATAGGAAAGTATCGACGACGTTGTGGATTTGCCGTTTGTGCCGGCCACTGTGATGGCATGTTCTTTTTGAGAAATGAAATATTGGACGAAGTCTGAGCGATGCAAAAGGACTCGCTGCTGTTGTTTCACCGCGACAAGTTCGGGATTGTCGGATTTAATGGCTGAGGAATAGACAGCAAGGACCCGATCGCCTTGGATGNNACTCAGCACTGTGGCCGATGCTAATCTTTATGCCAAGCGTCTGCAGTAGCTGAATGGTGCTGGAATCCTCCGTATCGCTACCCGAGACCTTGAAGCCTTGGCGAGCCGCAAGCTCGGCTAATGGCGCCATTCCGCTTCCGCCAATGCCTATAAAATGGATTCTATATGTGTGGAGCTGCTTGGGAATAGGCACTGGTGTCGCTTGTTTTGGCATTAGCTTGAGTCCTCACTGATTCTCGGCCGATGCGAGCTAATACACCAACTACGAAAAAGAATACAAGCAAAGAACTGACGCCACTGCTTAGAAAGGGTAACGGAATGCCCTTAGTTGGCAACATGCCCATGACGACACCGATATTGAAAAGAGCTTGAATAGCCAAAAGACTTGTGAGACCGAAGGCTAGGAACTGTTGGTGACGATTGCGGACCGATAAGGTGATGATGCCCCCGCATGCGACCAGCAATAGAAGAGAGATGCAGACAAAAGTCGTACCTATAAAGCCACTTTCTTCAGCGATTACAGATAAAATAAAGTCGGTGTGAGCTTCCGGTAGAAAAAATAGCTTCTGCTTGGAAGAGCCCAAACCTACCCCCCAAAACCCTCCGTTGCGAAAAGCCAAATAGCTTTGGACGATTTGAAAACCTTCGCGTTGAATATTTCGCCAGGGGTCTAAAAAGATCAAAATCCGTTTGAGACGATAAGGTGCCGCTAAAATAATTCCTAGCAAAGCCAAGCCACCGATACTGCAGGTCACCAAGAGAAACTTTCTTGAGATACCCGCAACATAGAGCATTAGAAACGTGACCACGGTAAGCAATGCCGAAGTTCCAAAATCAGGCTGACGTAAGAGCAGAAAAGAAAAGATGCCAAGGACCAAAAAATTCGGCATCAACCCTCTTAATAGACTATTTATATTAGAATTTTTTCGGCTCAGGTTCTTAGCCAAAAAGAATACCAGCGAGATTTTTGCCAGTTCACCAGGTTGGATCCTAATCCCGCTTACCTTGAGCCAACGCAGAGCCCCTCCGACTTTTGTATACATGCCAGGTACAAAAATAAGCCCCAAAGAGAAGATCGTTAGCAGCACTAAGGGAATTGTCAGATGCGAGATCCAAGCAAAAGGGATGCGATAGAGGACAAATATTATAAAAAAGCCGGTAGCGACGGCTATAAATTGCTTCTTCAAGAAAAACTGCGGCTGCTGGTAGAGCTCAACACCCTTTAAGGCCGAAGCTGCATAGATAGAAAGAAGACCATAGGCCGTTAGCATGCACGTCAAAGCAATCAATACCAGCTCAACTCTTTTCAAACTTAGGAACGGGTTCATAGCTAAGCCCCACGTTATTTTCTTTTAAGAAAAGATGGATACTGCTCGTGAAGAAGTGACCGCGGTTTTCAAAATCAGAAAACTCGTCCTGGCTCGCGCAAGCTGGTGAAAATAGAATATCACCTTCAATGTCTTTCGGAATGGTTGCGAAATCGCTCACGGCATCCTTAAGTGTAGAAAAGATGCTAATTTGAAAATGAGGGCTCAGCTCTTCGAAGACTTGCGGTCCGGCGGCACCAAAAGCGATGATTTTTCCGATTTTTTTTGCAAATTTCTGAATTTCTTTGAAACTCTCGCCTTTGCCTTGGCCGCCTAGAAATAGAATGGTCCGACCTCTCACATTCGAAAGAGCATGGATTGTTGAGTCCATGTTCGTGCCCTTGCTATCGTTGATGATCGACCACTCACCAATTTTACCAATCAGCTCGCAGCGATAAGGGAGGCCTTGATAGGTATCTAGGAAGGGAGCAAGGTCCTCAAGGCTACGTCCACTCAGATGAGAAACTGCGTGTAGAGCTAAAAGCCCGTTAAGCTGATCATGTTGCCACCTGAATTTTAAGTAAGCAGCGATAGCTTGAACATCCTTGTCTGTGACTAAGGTTAGCTGTGCTTGTGGCTTGGGTAATCCAAATGCCATTGCCTGTTTGAACGAGGATTCTTCTATAATAGCAAAATCAGTAGCGCTTTGCTTTGCGAACATGTGCCACTTTGCTGCCAAATACCCTTTGAGTGTTTTATGGCGTAGGAGATGGTCAGGCGAGAGACCGGTAAGAACCGCTATATAAGGCTGCAAGAGTTTGGACGCCTCAATTTGATAACTAGAAAGTTCCAAAACCAGATAATTTCTTGGCCTTTCGAGCATAAGACTCGAAGCTGCAATCCCAATATTGCCACCGACAGCGTGGTCGTACCCCAGCTTTGTCAACAGATGGCCGATCATCATGACTGTCGTAGATTTACCATTGGTCCCCGATACCGTGATGAGGCAGCCATTAAAATAGCTAAGCGCTAGATCGATCTCCGTAAGAATCGTGTGGTTCATTGCCCTAGCTCGCACCAATACAGGATGATCGAGGGCAAAGCCTGGACTGAGTACGATACGCAGATCTTTGTCGAAGAAAAACGAGTGATTTTGGTCAGCGAGAACGTGATGGCGCAAATGCGGCGCTATCTGCGCCGGATTTTCATCAAAAATATAGGATTCGAAGCCGTGTTTCTGAAGTAATTTTTGGGCGCCAAAACCCGAACGACCAGCGCCTAGTATCAGCCATTTCATATCAGGCCTCATCTCATCTTCTTGAATTAACGAATTTTCAAACTCAGTAGTCCCAATAGAGCAAGTACAGCAGAGATAATCCAGAAGCGGACGATCACCTTAGGCTCAGGCCAACCTTTCAGCTCAAAGTGATGATGGATGGGTGCCATGCGAAAGATACGCTTTCCAGTCAATTTAAAGGAACAGACCTGACTGATAACTGAGACAGCTTCCAAAACAAAAACACCACCGATAATCGCTAAAAGAAGTTCGTGTTTGGCAAAGACAGCAATCGTACCGAGTGCTCCACCAAGCGGTAATGAGCCGACGTCCCCCATAAAGACTTGAGCCGGATAAGAGTTGTACCAAAGAAAACCCATCCCAGCCCCGACCAGACAGGAGGCGAAAATGGCAAGTTCTCCAGCATTCCGTACGTAGGGGAAGTTCAAATAGTTTGCTATGACAAGGTTCCCGGAGACATAGGACAGAATCGCAAAGCAAGCTGCCGCGATCATGACGGGTCCGATTGCAAGGCCATCGAGGCCATCGGTCAA
>PLEQ01000394.1:0-184 GCA_003136475.1 Deltaproteobacteria bacterium | reverse complement strand
GGTCTTGCCCGAAAGACCCCTCGAATTTTTCTTACTGATTTTTTTATGGTCGTCTAGAAAACCGATCAGACCGTACCCAAAAAATATCACCATGCAATACCATAGAAACGGATTTGTCCAATCGATCCACAAGAGAGACGGAATAATGACAGCAAGGATAATAAGAGCCCCCCCCATAGTGGGT
>PLEQ01000263.1 GCA_003136475.1 Deltaproteobacteria bacterium | reverse complement strand
CCACTCACGCGAGCAATGCTTGCGGAAAGACCAGCCTTTTTTGCAGGGAAAATCCAACGCCGTCTGGATCGACTGCATAAAGAAAATATCATTCACAGTGATCCGCTGACTATGATGCTTTGATAGCTAAACAGAAAGCTCTTGAGGCTGAATTCGACAGAGTTATCAATTATTTTGTCGGTCCCTCTAAGAAAAAGTAGCCCATCAAGTTGCGTCATTATTACTCTTTCTTGCGTCACATTGACAGTTGCCCCAAGCCAAGTTGTCACAAAATAAAAATGAAAATCGAATAAATTCTTGAGTCCCCTGGTGGGATATGCTTTGCTTATCCGAGCTAAAGCATTGTNNTGAAAGACGCAATGCGCATCTTAGTCAGATCATCGACACTAAGTTGGTCGATGTTTTTCTATTTGAAAATTACGAACGTGTACATTCACTACAATAGTGGTTGGGAACGCGCCTATGTGAACGATATAGGGAATGCTCCATTAGAATGGTCAAACACCAAATCTTGCGGCTAATAAGGGGTGAGTGATCATGCGTCATCTGTGTTTTCTCAGGCATGGGATGCTCCTGATGGTAGTGGGGGGCTTTGCGGAATTGAGTCAGGCTGCGAAGCATGATAACGAGTGTGAAAGCGCCATCCGCATGCTTTGTAAAGATGGCAACTATAGCGACACTGAGGTGCTGGCTGAACAAGACTGTCTGGAATTGCTCTATGGCTGTGGAAAATACGAGCAGCTTATTGGCCGCTTTGTCGGTGAAGAGCGTGGTCTGCGAGCGGATCAGCAGTACTTTCTTGGTCTCGCTTATTTAGGCGAAGCGAACGAGCAAAACGTCAAGAGTCTTGAGTGTTATTTTAATCGGCTCGCTAAAAGCTTGCTTGCCGACTTCCTCGCTAAAATGCAGAGCCAGTATCGGGATGCTGCGTCCTTTGCTAGCAATCGTGATATGAAATATGTCTATCATGGTCCCTTACCTTCTACGGAAGTGGCGGTCGATAGAGTTGCCAGAGCACTCTATGAAGTTACTAAAAATGCTTCGGAAGGCGCCTTGGATGCTGAGCGTTTCAAAGGCGAGAACAAGGTACAGATCGAGGCGCTCAACATGGAACTTAAACGGTTGAGATCGAATCTCAGTGACGTCGACATTCAACGGGAACTGCAGCGTCTCACCGTGCAGCAGACGGCGTCAGCTATTGAGGGACAGTATATCAATGCGGTTGGGGAACTGGCTAAAACCGAAATCGACCGGCAATTGATCATTCGGGATTGCAAAAATAAAGAGGGTGAAATCAAGTCGCGTATTGCCAATTTAGTGGCTGAGCGGCAGAGCCTGATCCNNAGAACATGCGTTACGTGTTAAACAGGCTGAGATTGCAGCGAGCCATCTCGAAATCTCTCTGCTGGCTAATCAAATGGAAGTACACCAGCAGCGCCAACACGGGCTTGCGCAAGACAGCACGCGCATTGAGCACTTGAAAGAATCCCTCAAACATTCGCAGGAAAAAGTGAGTGACGTCAAAAATTCCGTCAGCCAGCTGGCTCATGAATCGCAACAGGTCACTAGCATTATTCGCGAACTTAATGAGAAGCAGGCGCGAGATGTTCTCAACCTCAGCGACGAGGAAAAAGACTTTTTGGAAAAAGTTTTAAACTTAAATAAGTCGCATGCTGATGAAGAACGTCAGATCCTCAACGCTGACCTAAAACGGGTTGGCTTATCGGCAAGCCTTAAGGAGCAGCTCGATACGCATGAGGCTGGTGTTGCCCAAGCTGTCCTGGCCGAGCGTCAGGCCATTCTCAAACAGGCTCAAGACAACTTTGCCAAAGATGGTGCCGGCAATCGCGAGACTATTTTCCGAACGTCGGAACAGGAACTGGCTTCCCTCATTCGAGGTGTCCCCGAGTATATCGCAACGAAACGCCAGGCCTTGGAAGCAGCGAATCTCGGTTTTCATCTTCTGCTCAAACGGGCCGAGACCTTGCAATCGCTCGCTGGCAATGATGGTTCTTTCGGCCCCATCAGCAGCCAGTACATTCGCACAGCAGAGAATTTGGAAACGATGATGGGACAGTTCTGCTGGCTCATGAACGGGAATTTTATCTGTTCACGCGATGCGATTTTCTTTAACGAAAGCAACATCAATGTGAAGTTCAAAATCTTTCGCATCCCTGCGAGCAGCGGCATGATGCGAACTCTGGTGGAAAAGGGATCTGTACGCTTTAGGCTTTCCCCAACGATCGATTCGCTCGCTGAGATGGAGCAGAATGGTTATTTCGTAATTGGCGACGCCGATGAATTTGTCAGCGGACGAAACCTTAGTCTCGTGGATATTATGGTGGCATCGAATTTGAATGGCTGTGGGGCCGATGCGTCACGGAAGCTCAACCTGCGTCATTTGGGGACCGGTATCAAGTTTTACTCCTTGCCCGATAATCCCCAAGCGCTCATTCCGTCACTCTTTGCAAGCACGGCCCGGAATAAGTCGGAATTTATCGTCAATACTTTGAAGGAAACGGAATTCATTGCAGAGCTTAGTCGACTACCGAGTGCGAACCTCAAGCTGCGGAATTTCGAAGCCCAGTGGCCGAGCAATCGCGGACAGGATTTTGTGGGTTTGCCGCTTTACGGGACTAAAGCGAAAGCCATCATCGGACTGACAGCAGACGATGCGCCGGTGCCTTACACTTTGAATGAACTCATCCTAAAATATCGTTTGCGCGACCTTGACGTGGCAAAGGCTTGGGGTCTTAAGCAAGCGCTGACTCTCCCCTGTAAGGGCCTGCCCTCGCGGCTAGCTAGCAATGTTGAACTTTTTTTGGACCGTGATGCCCAACGCAGCGCCTATTTGCAAGTCGCTCCCCAAGGGACGGCTTATCTCAGAATCGCAGCTCGGTGTAGTGGCTTGAGCCAGGCCTTTAACTTAGTCGAGCGTTTGAAAACTTTTGACCTCAACACGCATGCCCGGCGTCCCACAGCTGAAGAAATGCCGACGGAAATTGTCTTGGGGTGCGGACCTGCCGGTGCGAAGCCTATCGAAATGACAACCGGCACCTGGACTCTTTACCGGGTGCGCACCGCAGTCCGTGATCTGATTATTGCTGATTTTCGGGGACCCGCAACAGCAAGTGTGCAGATTGGCATTTACAAAGTCGATGACAAAACCGTACGTGAACTCGCGCAGGGGGACCATGGTGACGGGCAAAAACTTCAGACGCTGCTCGATAGATTTGCTGTCCGCCAACTTATCGATATTGGGCCAGAAGTGATCGACCAAGATACGTTCCTGCAGTTTCCCTTGCTTCATATTTGTGTGGACGCTTGTGACAACCCTGACTTTGTTCCTGTTCATCAAAGGTTTGATGGCAATGATTATGTACCCATTAGTGACTTGCGAGTTCAAAAACTTGTCGGTATGAGCGGCAAGGATCATCTTAGCTGGCGTTATCTCACCCCTGCTCAGGCCGGGGTCGGGATCCATGCTCTTAAATTTGAACAGTGCGGGGACTTAAGCTTTGATCGACTTTTGCATCTGCAACGCGATCGAGATGAAGAGAACCGTCGTGTCCAAGATCCGCAAGTCTGGATGGAACAGCTCGCTAGCAACTTGAGACTTGAGCAGGGCTTTCTCGCTCGCGTTATACCTTTNNCCTACAGCGTGCAAGGTATGCCGATTTTGCGAGTTTATTTTACGGCATTGAAAGTATGACAAGCCGGCTTGCGATCTTTAGTGATGACTTAGAAGGTCAAGCCCATCTGGTGAGTGGTACGACACCTGCGGACAAGCCTCTCGCGAGGTGGCCTGGACCCAATCCCCGTTCTTCGAGTCAAAGCGTAGCGAATCTTGTGCTCGGTGGCTCCGGAGCCACCTTGGTGTTTGGTCAAAAATTTAGGGGGCCTGTCGCATTGAGCGTCTTGGGGCATAGTGCGGTTCAGAGTGTATCCAGCAGCTTTGAAGGTGTGGACGTGGAACATCTGGCAGCCGTATTCTTGCAAGACTTTTCGGGCAATAGCATTGTGAACATCGACGGCGCATTTATTCGGAACTATTGTCACCTTGCTAGATTCAGTGATCTCGCACCAGAGGCAAGCAGTAAACTCAATATTTTTGTACCACAAGCCTTCGTCATGCGCGGCTACCCCCCAAACCAGCTTAGCATGAGCGAGCATGTTTCGGGTCTGACGGGGCTAGTGGCGGTTTGGCTAGGTCTTGAGAAGGTTCCATGATGCGTGGTTTACGTTTTGGTAGCGTGCTGCTAGTGCTTAGTGGCTTTGGCGTTTGGCTTCTAAGCAATGTACAGTGGCAATATAAAAAACGTACGCCCGAGCTGCTCAACGTTTGGGTGCAAGCGGATGCCGAACTGCTCCCGTTTTATCAGAAGCTTGTGCAGGATACGGAACTTGCAAAGATGCGGATAAATATAAATATCCAATCTGCCCCCCATAGCTTTCACCCCTCTGAGTACTTGAAAAGCATTTCGGATGCGACCGGTGTCGCTGGTGAAGTTCTAGTGTCCCCACCCTTTGACCTCTTCATCGGCAGCTCGCAAGTCGGCGCCCGTCTTTGTGAGCAAGGGCTGGTGAACTGCCATCTCGACTCGCGCCTCGTCGAGGGTCTTGATGAGCGCCTCATCCACCTTGTTCAGCGGAAAGGTCAGAGTTTTGGCGTGCCCTTGTTTTTTTCTGAGGCCTACGTGATTTTTTACGATCGCGAAAAAATTCCTCTTCTACCCAGAGCTTTGCAGGATATCGAGAAAACCGTCGCCCCCTTCAATGACCCTTATCGGGGTTTTTTTGGTGTGGCACTTGCCGAAGACTCTGCCAGCTTCCTTCTCTTTCTCACAGCAGGGAACTTTTTCACAGTCGCTGCCAAAAAAGCCGACAAGTCGCTTGCGATCAAGCGAGCCTTTGAGACTTTGCAAGACTTACAATTCCTCGAAGCCCTCGTCCCACACCACTGCTCAGCCGAGTGTGTTGTGCGCATCTTCCGTGAGCGACGTGCGCCGCTTGCGATCGCGCCGCTCGAGCACCTGCATGAATTTCAGAAAGTTCTGGGCGATCGCCTGGGTCTGGCACCTTTGCCCACTTTGGACCAAGATCCCATGCGCTCGCCTTATGATGGTCAGTTCGCGTTTGTATCTGCGCATTTGGACCAGGATAAAAAATCAGCCGTCGAAAATTTTCTGAACTTTCTAAGCAGTCCGTTTTTGCAAGAACGTATAGCGACGGTGTGGGGGAGGCGTCCTGCTAACTTGCACGTCGTTCAAAATCAAAACGTCAAGGGCGCACGTCTCATTAGAGAACTCTTAAGTGCTACGGAGCAGAGTCTAGTGCTCGTGCCTTGGGGGGATGTGCAGCAACTCACTTCGCTTGCGGAAAAAGTTCTAAACCCATTTCATCAAGGCCGCTTGACTCCAGAAGCCGCTGCTGCGGTTTTTGCGAAGAGTCTATCTGAAAATTCTATGACTGCTGAGTGAAAGATCCTCTGGAAGCTTTTACACAGGCGCTAAGACTGCGATCTCTCACTGCGTTCGAGATGACATCCTTGGCTCTGAATGACAGTCTTTGGCCTCGCTTTGGATGTCAGTCCTTTCAGTCTGGCTTTTAAAAATTGATTAAGAAGTTGTAAAGACTTAATTTTTTCTTCTTGCTTGTGTGATTTTTTACTTTAGCAAAACTCTGTTCAATATAGTGCTGACCTTCTGGATTATTGCGTTCATCACACTGATTTCAAAAGGGTTTGCAGAGCCTGTTTTCTATAAAGAGCTGCTTGGACGCAGTCTGGTTTATGTTCTTTTTATTGCGTTTCTAAATCATAATCTTTGCTACGACGCGAACGCTGAAGACATTCAGAAGAAACTCAGATTTGAGAGTAACTGATAAAAAAACTCGAGTGGACAATTTTCCCTCCTTTCCTATAGACTTTTTCCAGGACGCTACTTGAAAACGCAGCGGGGTCTTCGGCATAAATTCCTGCGCCGGGCTCGCTCCTTTTAGTGAGCGAGATTTCAGCCGTTATGAGATCGCGTCCTTGCTGCAACGCGGCTGGTCTGTTTGCGATAAGCCCGAGTGGTTTAGTGGTTTTGAAGTCTCTATCAAATTTCTAATCCCTTAGCTTCTAGCAAATCCAAAATAGTTGTTAGCATTTTCAATGTCGACACGTTTTTCTGCAAAAATTCTTGGACGCCATACTCTTTACATTTTTCAATCTCCGCCGGGTCTGCGCACGTGCTAAACATTATGATAGGCAGTTTAGGCAAGGATTTTTCTCGCTCGATCGTGCGCCACTCTCTCGTCGCCAAACCGCCATCTTTATTGCCTTCTCCCATTTGCTTATCAAAAATAGCAATGTCAAAAAGTGTTTCAATATTCTCTTCAAGAATTTTGACAGCTTCCTCACCATCACAGGCTTCAAAGATATGGAGCTCTACTCGGTTTCTTTTAAAATGACCCAGCATTCTTGTTAAAATTTTTCGATGTATCTGTCCATCATCTACAATCAGAATGCGTAAGAGTTTAGGTAATTCTCTCTCACTCAAGAGCTGATCGATTTCGGCTAAGTCCGCAGTAGGTGACGTGACGCTTGGCGCAGACCGGCGCCTTTCGCGCGGGGACAGTGTTCGTGACAAATGTCCAGATGTGGAGCGCTTTAATCTTTTCTTGGGATCAAGAATCAGAGATTCTTCGTCAGCGCCAGCCTTGAGTTGGGATGTGGTGAAGAAAAGTCCAAAAAAAACGACAGCTGCAAAACGAAGGGCGGTTGAAGAAGACATAAATTGCACCCACTTGTTANNATGTTAAGAACCAGTTGGGGCAATCTAGACCTTCTTAGGCTTCTGTCAACTCTCAAATTTAAATCGCATTCTTCTGCGAGAGATAATAATCGTAGTTCCCTTCATAAACTTGCAAAGCACCATGGCTGATTTCAAAGACGCGATGCGCGAGGGCGCGCAAAAAATGTCGATCATGGCTGACAACCAAGACAGTGCCCTCAAATTCCTCAATCGCTTTTAATAAAATCTCACGTGATTCGATATCCAGATGATTTGTAGGTTCATCGAGAACGAGAAGGTTAGCCTGGCTCGCCAGAATGATAGCTAAGACGACCCGGCTTTTTTCTCCTCCCGACAGCACGGAAATTTTCTTGTTCACATCCTCATCGCTAAAAAGAAAGGCCCCCAGGAGGCCACGAATGTTACCGATTTTGAGATTCGGCAAGGCCTGGGTGATTTCTTCGATCACGGTATTTTTCTCATTCAAGGTTTCGAGCGAATGCTGACTAAAATAACCGACACGGACATTGGCACCGAGCTGAACTATGCCTTGAGTGGCTGCCGTCAAACCTAAGATAACTTTAAGAAAGGTTGATTTACCTGCCCCGTTGACTCCCGTCACTGCAATTTTATCGAGACGTTTCACCATCCCGGTGACACCACCAAACACCGACTTGCGGCCGCCTTCCGGCAAGGGCCAGGCCTTTGCTAAGTTTTCCATACGAACAACGTCATTGCCGCTCCGGGGAGGAATGTCAAAACGGAATTGAATGGTTTTGCTTTCGGTTGGAACTTCGATGCGTTCAATTTTTTCCAGTTTTTTCACTCGCGATTGCACTTGCGCAGCATGGGAGGCCCGTGCCGCAAAACGAGCGATGAACTCTTCTTCCTTAGCGAGCATTTCCTGCTGACGTCGAAAGGAGGCTTGCAACTGCTCACGGCGAATTTCGCGTTCCTTCAAATAGAATTCGTAATTGCCACTATAGGAGGTGATGCTGCCGTTCGCGATCTCCACAATGCGATTCACACTGCGATTCATAAATTCGCGATCGTGACTGGTCATAACCAACCCACCTTTGAAAGTGCCTAACCATTCTTCAAGCCATAGAATAGATTCGAGATCAAGATGGTTGGTGGGTTCGTCCATGAGTAGCACATCGGGATTCAAAGTTAGAATACTGGCAAGGGCAATACGCATTTTCCAACCCCCACTGAAATACTCTACCGGACGATGATAATCGTTGGGACCAATACCCAAACCCGTCAAGACCGCTTTCGCACGCGCATCAAGATCATAACCCCCACGCTGTTGAAATTCGGCCTGGACCTCCCCGTAGCGTTGGATAACTTTGCTCATGGCCTCTTCTGCCAATTCTTCAGCAAGTTGCGCTTCCAAGACTTCGAGCTCAGCCCCCAAACTAGCAACACGACCAGCACCTGCTTTCACTTCTTCAAGCGCCGAGCGTCCGCGCATATCCCCAATATCTTGTGAAAAATACCCAAGTACGGTATCGCGAGCGATGGCCACCGTACCCGCGTCGGGGGCCTCTATACCCATAATGATCCGAAAAAGACTCGTCTTACCGCAACCATTGGGCCCCACAAGCCCAATGCGATCACAGGAGCGGATTTGAACACTGCCGTCCCGAAAAAGGGCACGATCCCCAAACTGCTTCGCTATATTCGTAAGATGAATCATCGATTCTTATCCCAATTTGACTAAAGAGAGGCATTTTATAGAGGAAATTAGGGCTGCTGCCAACGCCCTTTAAAACACGAGAGCAGCAAGTATACACCCATAGCCGCCCAGTGCTTTCTATTGAGTCTCACCTCAATCCGCGTTAGCATTTTCGCAAATTCTACACAAAGGAACTGAGGATGAAAGCATTGCTAGCGTTATCATTGCTTTGGTTATCGACTTCGCCATTGCTGGCGAACGACATGTACTGGATCGAGCCGACACCTGAGGACATTGAGGGCCTCAGTACGGACCTACCCACACCGAGCTCACCCCCGCGTGAGTTCTTCAGCATGAATACTTTGTACTTACGTAATAAAATCATTGTGCACATCGGCCACGACCTTATCAATCAAAGCTACGTGGTCTTGCCTTCGCCTAACATTATGAAAGTCGAGCGCCTGAACGCCGACCACCGACGCATCACTGTTCAACAGTATTTCCCAGATCTTCAAGAGAAAATCCTTTCCAATTACAGCATCGCAGCCAATAAACTCCATTTTCTATATATCAAGAATTATGAAATCTACGACCAGGATGGGGTGCTCCTCGAAAAGATCACAATTCCTCCCGGCATTCAGTATCGACCGCCGCAATTCTACTCCTTCGAAGTGGGCAAAAATGTCAAAATGCTCTCCTTTGTCTTTGGCTTTGTCGGCAGAACAGCCTGGTCAGACTCAGGAATCAGCTCAGACCTGCAAGGCATCTACCGCGACTTACGCGAAATCGGCGTGGATCGAGCGAGCTCGCTTAAAATCGACATAGCCCCGGGCGTCGGAGTTAAAACCTATGAAATTCTGACTTCCAAGGAAAATCAAAAACTGGGACAAATCCTCTCTGACTTTCAACATATCGTGGCTTGGGGACGGATGACGCAGAAAGACGACCTGATTAGTAAAATTATCGATTTGAAGAGTTTCGATACGGTTCATATCGATCTCGCAAAAGGCGTCGAGGATCTTAAAAAATATCCTCATATCTTTGGTGACCCCCTGGATCCGAAATTCCAAACCATTATCAAAAAACTGAGCTCTGAAAAACTGACCGATAAAGAATTCACCAGTGACAAGTCGGCGACAGTCAAATTGGGTATCGGGAAATTATTCAGCGGTGAAGGCGGCGGCTCTAGCAAAAAAAGCTCACGCATGAAAGAAGTCATCAAATTCGACATCGAAGGCGATCTGTACGTTCCCAAATCTCTGGACTTTGTCGTACGTACCAACGACAGTTTCGATTTGATGAAGACTCTGGTCTTCCAAGCTTACGATCATCTTGAAGAATCTTACTTCCGTTTGGGAACCGGCGTTTCTTTGAGCCCAGTCGACGACGGACCTACTTTCACAACCAAAGCGAATAGCCTCTCTGCTGGCTCCGGGGAACGCACTGCTGTCGACTACAGCTGCCCTGAAAAAACGATTCTTGCTGGGATTAAAAGTACACGCGTTGGCAAAAATGATCGCTCTTTTCAACATGAATGCCGCGAGATCGCATATTTCGAAAATGCTCTGCAAAAAACCGAATGCAAGGCGAGTTCTGATTTGAATGGACAAGCTCAGAACTTCACCTACCAATGCTCTGACAACCAGTTTCTGAACGGTCAACGCAGTAGCTTTTTAAATGGTGATCGCGCTTTTGCCTACCAGTGCTGTGGCCTTGCGAGCGATGGTCTGGCAGTTAAAAGAAAGCAGTGTACTTGGAGCGGCTGGCTGAACGGATATGGCGGAGCGGTTGGGTTTTCATGCCCAGCGGAAACGGCACTTGCCGGGGTTCAAACGGAGTATCTTCCGTTTCCACAACGCCATCAACGTCACTACAGACGCTATGCCAAGCTTTTCACAGCGCTCGGTGATCGTCGTTACAACTACCTCTGCTGTGCCTATGGTATGGATTAATCGATCCAGTACAAACGGGAACTCGTGCTCACTCGCAAACAAATCGTTGACGCGTATGTAGATCGGCTCGAGTTGAGCAGCATTGCCTTCCACGTCAAGCTCAGGAGCGTAAAACTGCGCTAGGTTCGTGGTGTACCTGTTTCATAGTTTCTTGTGCTAATAGCGGTGAGCTTATCGACACTGCCAACGTGATCATAAGATTTGCTAGAAAACGTGCCCAAAACATAAAAACATCCCCTCCAAGACCAAAACAAAAATCTTGTACCTCGGTTCGGCAAAGAGCTAAAAATACTGAGAGTTTATTTTTTTTAGTCGCAAGCAGCTTATTTAACTGGAATCTCTAAGCATATTTCTTTAAAAAAAGACCTGATCGTCTGGCAGGAGCCATAGGCTGCTTCGCTAGGAGGCCGCTAGTTCCCAATGCTTCATAATGGTTGCAAAGGTGTCTAAGCGACTTTCTAAATCATAGCCGTGTGAGACTATCATCAAATCCTCAGCAGCATAGGCTTCGGCAAGAGCTTTGAGTTCGGCAGCAACAGATGAACCGTTTCCTACAATCACCCCATTGCCACTCATCGCATTTCTGATCCGTTCTTTATCTGTATCGCTAAAATAGGAATTTTTAATGGTTTCGAGAGATGGAAGTATACGTTCTTGGCCGTTCAACTGCTGCAAGAGCGAAACTCCGTAGCCGCGTACCATCATTTTTAAAACTGCAGGATCGTCTGAGCCTATACAATGTACGGCAATACTAATTTTTGGAATTCTGGCGTAACGCTTCTCGTAAGCATCTCTTAGATTCGCAACTATTTTTAAACCATTTTCACTACGAATAAAGTGTCCATAGCTTATGCCATATTGAGCATGGCAACCATAATTGAGAAATTCAGCGCTAGACCCCAAAAGCCAAAGTTCAGGAAGATCTTCTCGATGCAAAAATCTTCCTTTTTGAAGTTCTGCCAACGATTCACAAAGGCTGGCAATGAACTCGGTGTGAATCATTGGCTGCCAGCCATTTCGCAATTGCTTGACCAAGTCTTCACTTCCGCCTGGTGCTCTACCGATCCCAAGATCTATACGTCCCGGAAAAAAGTCAGTGAGTTGGCTAAATATCTCTGCAATTTTAAACGGCGCATGATTAGGAGAAAGTATTCCTCCAGCGCCTACGCGTATCTTTTCGGTACTAGCTGCCAGTAACGGAATCAGAACCTCAGGCGAGGTCCCGGCAAATCGCGCTATATCATGATGTCATAGGTGACCGGGATTTCCAC
>PLEQ01000328.1 GCA_003136475.1 Deltaproteobacteria bacterium | reverse complement strand
TATAAAGAATTGCTATATGGTCGCGGCCGTTGAGCGCCACCCAATCTCGACCTTGAGCGCCACCTGATATCGTTTCGAAAGCGCCACCCAATATCGACTGATGTGTACCAGTTTGAGCTCAGCCCTAGCCATGAGTTAGAAAGCTTCCTTCATCTTTAAGGAGGGAGCGATGACATGGCGAGGAAGAGTGTGTCTGACAGTAAACCTGAAGAAATAAAAAGGCTTGTAGGTATAGGGCTATCAAAGCGACAAGTCGCAAGAGCTTTGAAAGTCCACAGGCGTACCGTCGACCGGCATATGGATCATCAACAAGAGATGGCCAATAAGCCTTGCTTTCCGCCATGGGCTGAACAGTTGTTATGGCAAGACATTACCGCTGAAGTCGCCCGAGGTGTTCCCGCCAAAGTAATTTGGGAAGAGCTTAGAGAAGTGGGTAAAGTGCCGGTTAGCTACCCAAATTTTCTCATTTAAGGCGAGGCCCTTGATGTGGCGATCAACGAAATACTTGCGGCCGATAGCCTCAAAAAATCTAGATATGCTGGCCAGGCCCTTGCCGAGGCTGTTATCCCCTATTTTTGCTTCGACCGTAATCACCGTTCTATGCCGCTTTCTTTTTGCTCAAGCACAGGTACCTCATTTCGTCGTTCGAAAGATAATTGGAGAGATTCTTATTAGCAATAGTAAACATTGTGTATTTGAGACTTTGTCTTGCGTATTGAAGATTCTGAAGTGGTACGTTTGGAGACTCTAGATATTGAGCAAGGGTTGAATGAACGACGATCGTTCCTTGAAAGAATCTTGACAAATGAACAAATTCAAAATGAAGAACCGTTCCAGCAAGAACCCGCCTTTAACTTTAGTTTCCAGACGGAGATGATTGCGCTTACATCATCGCCGGTTCTGCCTTGGATTCTAAGTTTCTTTGCTCAAGGAGGATTCAGAAATCATATTCGGGATTTTTCCATTTCTGGCTTTTGAGTTACGAAATAGCACCGGTTAGAATCGGAGATCTTCAATTTGGCTCACCAAATATCCTCTAACGGAATCTGGTGAGTTAATGCTAGTTGCCCTTGAAAATTTTTCGAGCTTGATGAGCGTACTCGAAAACATTTTGTGAGACACCCCAATTTTTCAAGGCACCTTCACGGTTTTCTACATAGGCNNGATCATATACTCTTGTGCTTGCCTTGCAAGGCTCTGGACTGCTGGATCAGAGACAAAAAGCCATCTTTTCATTGCATCTTCGAATTTATTAAACAAAATAGGCCAAGCCTCTTCCACTTCCTTTACACTTTCCGGAAATTTCTCATAACGATCATTAAGTTTTTTAAACTTTCAGGTGTATATAATTTTTCCATATTCTGTACCTCTCTCATGAAGGAAAGCAATTCCTTGTTGGTCAAATGTTTATTATGTGAAAGTTTGCTCAAAAGCCGGCGAAGTGTCTGATCTATCGACTGCAACTGTTGAATTCGTGCTAAGATTTTTTCTCTGTGCATGGTCAGTGTCTGTTGAAGATCGTACGCTCCTTCATCAAGGCACTTTGCAATTTTCTCCAAAGAGAAGCGCATACTTTTAAGTGAAAGAATCTGTTGAAGCCTTTCCAGATCCTCACGACTATACAGTCTGTGGCCCGACTCCCTACCTTGAGTAGGTTGTAAAAGGCCAATTTTGTCATAGTGGTGTAAACTCTTAACAGTCACCCCAACCTTTTTCGCAAGTTCACCAATTTTCAATAATTTCATCCCACACCTTCTTTTGATTTCAATAGGTCTACAACCTGACCCAAGGTCAGATGCAAGAAATAAATATCAGCTCAGAATTCTTGTTTGCTTTCACATGGTAGTCTTGCATGCAGCACGTGGCGTTGATGGCTCGAGTCGACGCCAGGTTTTCAGTGCGTTTTCGAGGGGACGATATCACGCACGCACCTAGACCCTGGATCACTTCACTTTCCAGGCTTGGAAGATGAACTTGCCGGGGAGCGCCTATGGAGATCGCAAAGATAGCAAATCCTCATTGTAGTTCAAAGACTGCACAAAAATTATTATAAAATTCCGAGTTAAGTAAACATCAACATTTGATACATTAGTTTTCTTTCTTCTTTCTGCCGTTGTAATAATTGTTTTTATAATTATTATTAACTTTTCTATTTTATTTCAAATACATATATGTACTGTAATAGTCTTAACAACAATGGCACTTGACTTGAAGATACTTGCCGCATATATACAGCTACTACACTTAACACACATCTTGAAGATTTATGTAAGAGTCTCAGCCAAAATTCAGCTTCATACAGTTTTTCTATTAGCATAAATAACAAGATAATGGAGGAAATTATATGTTACAAATACACCTTTTAAAAAGTGTCTTACTTGTCTTAACGTTCAGCTTCACTGCATTGAACAGCACAGCCTTTGGTAGTGGTATCGATGAAGAAAATAATCTACACTCTCTTTTTAGGAGTACTAATTTTCGGGAAGATGCCGCAACTAATTCCGATGGAATTATCATATACAGATCACCACTAGGTCGCGAACCTTTTCTTGACTCACATCAAAGGGAACAGCTCAATCGCATTATAACGAACTTGAGCATACTACTTAAAACAATCATTGAGCAAACAATCATTGAGCAAAGTGGAAATATAGAAAGAAAGTGGATAAATGACCTTATCTTACGCATCGAGAAATTTCCAAAAGACGTCAATAGTATCGAGAGAATGAGAGAGTTCCTATTTTTTACGAGAGCTTTGAGGGAAATAAATATCTTAGTAAATTATACGCATGGTCATTTAAATCATTATCTATCGCTTTTTGTCCGCACCTATCTTGACGCAATTGCGGGCGCTTTTACTCAGGAAGTAGGTGCTCTCTTAGACACTGGAGATTCCATCGTATACTATGAGTACGCCATCGGTAATGTAGACACTTGGAATGAACTGGATAGAACTTTAGATTCCCAAGTACGAAACTTACCAACCTTAAATTGTCAATGGGTAATTATGCAGGAAGCGCACTTTGCAGAGATTGCTAGATTCGTTATAGCTACTAGAGTACATGCCCGCAGCCTTCAAACCGGCGAATTCTATTTACCTCAACCGTGGCGATCATACATAGATTTGATTGCTGTCGTTGGTCAAGGCTTACCAGCCACTTACTCTCAAACAGGCTTAGACTCATATTCACTAACAGATGATCGGCCTACTATTACTCCTGCATCTATGGAAGAGTTCGCAAATCAGCTTTGGACTTCCTGGGCGCTTGCCCTCAGTCTGAGACTCTTCTTAGAATCTAGAGGTATTTTACTACTTTTTCAAGCGGCGCAGGCGAGTGCGTTTTGACGCTCC
>PLEQ01000080.1 GCA_003136475.1 Deltaproteobacteria bacterium | reverse complement strand
CGACTTGACAACCCGTCATCTCGAACGACTTGACAACCCGTCATCTCGAACGAGCGCAGCGAAGTGAGAGATCGCAGTCTTAGCTTTTATGTAGGAGCTAGGTCTTGATCCCTCACTAAGGATGAAATGAAATTTCGGTGAAAGTGAATGATTAAAGACGGAGAGATTATGCACAGCTTTAAAGAACAGCGATTGTATATCGACGGTGAAATTTGTGATGCCTCCTCTGGGGAAACGTTTGCCAATATCAGTCCGGCTACTGGCCATAAATTATGTGATGTCCAAATTGCAAGTTCCGCTGATGTCGATCGTGCGGTAGCGAGTGCCAAAAATGCTTTTACCGATTGGTCGCAACTGGCAGGTGCACAACGCGGACGTGTGCTTTGGCAGGCGGCACAGCGACTTCGAGAGCAAACGGATGATCTTGCTCGTCTGGAAAGTCTCGACACTGGTAAACCCGTGACGGAAGCGAGACTCGATGTTGTCGGAGCGGCTGAGGTTTTGGAATATTTTGCCGGCCTAGTGCCCGCTATTCATGGTCAGCACATCAACTTGGGACAGTCTTTCGCCTATACGAGACGAGAACCCTTGGGCGTTTGTGCCGGCATTGGTGCGTGGAACTTCCCCTTGCTGATCGCTTCCTGGAAGATTGGACCAGCCCTTGCGTGTGGCAATACCCTTGTTTTTAAGCCGTCCGAACTGACACCACTCAGTACTTTGCGTCTGGCTGAAATTTTGACAAGTGCCGGTCTGCCACCCGGTGGACTGAATGTCATCCAAGGACCTGGTCGCGTGGGTGACTCACTGATTCGCCATCCGAGTGTGGCCAAAGCGTCACTCACCGGCTCCGTTGCCACCGGTAAAAAAGTTCTCAATGCGCTTGCGGACCGGGTGATTCCTGTCACGCTCGAACTTGGTGGTAAGTCACCGCTGATTTTGTTCAAAGATTGCAATTTGCGGCAAGGTGTCACCGGTGCCATGCTGGCTAATTTCTATTGCCAAGGCGAAATCTGCTCGAATGGCACGCGGGTTTTTGTCGAAGATGAGATCTTTGACGCTTTCATCGCAGACTTGCTGTCCCGTATTCGGCATTTGCGAATCGGTAACCCCTTGGATCCCCAAACCCAGATGGGGGCTTTAATCTCGCATGCCCATAAGGAAAAAGTGCTTAAGTATATAGAAACGGGTAAAAACGAAGGTGCTCATCTGCTCTATGGTGGGCAAAGCCCTCTTCTCGATGCGCCATTTGATTTCGGTTTTTTTCTGCAACCGACAGTTTTTACCGATTGCACCGACACGATGACAATTGTTCGCGAAGAAATCTTTGGTCCCGTGATGTCCATTCTGCGGTTCAAAGACGAGGATGAAGTCATTGCGCGTGCTAATAATACCGATTTTGGACTCGGAGCTGGCGTCTTTACGCAGAATCTGCAACGTGCGCACCGGGTCGTTGCTCAGTTGCAAGCGGGCATCTGTTGGATCAATAACCACAACTATGCTCCCGCAGAGATTCCGTTTGGCGCTTACAAGCAATCCGGCTTGGGGCGTGAGAACGGCACTGCAGCTATCGACCACTACACACAAATCAAAACGGTGTATGTGGAGATGGGTGAGCTGGCAGATTATCCTTAACTTGCTATTTGGAAAGCCGATTGCAAAGTATTGACCCCGTGTCGCTTGAGCTTTTCATCAAGTAATATTGACAAAATCCGCTATTTCCGCAAACCTTAATATAACGACTACAATCTATAAAATCGCTTCCTACAAAAATGATAGGCTCTATGCTGTCTACTCACAAAGGCATTCTTTACGCAGCCATTACCACCTTGCTGTGGGGCGTGCTTGGTATCATGTTAAAAGCTGCTTCGCACTTCATCGATGCCTATAGTTTGGTTTGGATACGCTTTGTCATTGCGCTCGTTTGTATTTTACCTTTTTACGGCTTGCGCGCACCGCACAAGTTGCGGCTCTTTATGAGACCGCCTGCGCTTTTGCTGCTGGCAAGCGTCTTCTTGTCTTTGAATTACTTAGGTTTCATGCGTGGGATCGAACTCACAAGTCCGAGCAACGCGCAAGTTTTGGGCCAGATCGGTCCCATTCTTCTCGTCGTATTTGGTGTCGTTCTATTGAAGGAAAGGCTGTCTTGGCAACAGCTGGTGGGTATTCTGTGTGCTGCTGTTGGTTTCTATATGTTTTTTGAAGATCAGGTCAGCAGTCTCCTCATGAGCCCATCTGCGTATACCCTGGGCATCGTATGGATTGCAGCCTGTTCGGTGACCTGGGCACTGTTTGCCATTAGTGTGAAGATGCTGGTCGATCGCTTTGAGCCACAAATTTTGAACGCCTTCATGTATGGGATTGGCATTTTCTTGTTTCTACCGTTTGTTAATTTCTCAGTCTTTGCGAGTCTCAGTCTGGGGGATTGGGCTCTTGTTTTGGCTTTGGGTCTTAACACCTTGCTGAGTTACGGCTTCCTAGCGGCTTCCTTCAAACATTTGAACGCTTCGACAGTTGCTATGATTACAACGCTCAGCCCTGTCCTCTGTGTGCTCTTTATGACCGCGTTGAGTATGCTGCATCTGCGATGGGTAGATCCCGAATTCATTCATCCGATCGGTTATCTGGGTGCTGCCTTCACCGTCGTTGGCGCTGCCTTGGTTGTACGTTACCAGGGGGCTAGGAGCGAGCGTGTCGAACCCCTTGCGGAGTCAACGCCTTAGGCGTTTCTCGACCTGCAAGGAATGAAAATAAAAGTCCATTTTCTATTTTCCTAGCCAGAAAGCCCAGGGTGTGTCATGAGCTCTCGGTATCTTCCACTAGAACCGAGTCAGTGAAGGCAAGGCGTCATGGACACTCAAGAGACCTACGAACTTAAAATCTCTTTCGCAAATTCAGCCCAGGGCCTAGCAAGCAAGTCGGCAGTCTTGCAATGCTTGGCAGCTAACGGTGTTGACTCGTTTGTCGAAGGTGTCATCGATGGCTTGGATCTCGATCACGAGTTTGGTCAACCGGAACGCGATTTCTATCAAGAGCAGGGTGGTGACTATGCGCCAATTTTGCTCTGCAGTTTTGATAAGGAATATATTGCGGACCTCCATCAAAAAATTGCAGCCTGCGATCCGCATGCTGTTCTCGAAGAGAATGTTGTGGCCACTGCAGCGTGGCAGACGGGCTGGAAAGACAGCTTTCAGCCAATCATCACCGACTTTTTTCGCATCTGTCCGATTTGGGAAGAACCGAAGCCAGATTTGCAAAGAACAACCGTGTTCATAGAACCCGGAATGGCTTTTGGGACTGGCCAACATGCTTCGACGCAACTCTGTCTGCGTTTACTGGAAACTCTGGTCCGTAGTGGCTTCGACTTTGAGAAATCCACCATTCTGGATCTCGGTACCGGCTCGGGCATTCTTGCGATTGCTATAGCCAAACTGGGAGCGCAGCATTTATGGGCCACCGACCTCGACCCCGATGCCCTGCTGGCAGCCCGAAAAAATGCCGATTTCAATCAGGTGCGTTTTGCGATTGAGCAGGGGNNCGCAACGGTCACCCAAAAATTCGATCTTATCGTCGCTAATATTCTCTTTACGGTCTTAGCGCCTATGGTGGACACGCTTGCCAACGCGCTGGTGCCGGGTGCTAAAATCATACTGTCCGGTCTTATCGAAGAACAAGCTGATGCGATGATCAAGCTTGCGGGCGCGAGCGGTCTTCACCTCACAGCTTCGGCAGTAAGCGAGGGATGGATCGCTCTTCTTTTCCACAAGCCAGCGTCTTAGCTCGTACCTCGCAAGCCAGGTCAGAATAGTCGCAAGGCTGCTTCGCCATTTCTCATTTGCTATTTGCTAGATTAAAAAAAATCAATTTCACTAGAATCAGGTGAGTCATGCAGAAACTTCGCTTTGTTATGTCTGCTGCTTTCTCTTTGTACATGGTATGCCTGTGCATAGTCCTTATGGCATCTGCCAGACGTCCAGGTGAAGAGGTCTTCGAGATTCAACTCGAGGGATGGAAAGCTTACATTGAACCCCAGACCCTGGCGATCCGAGCCGAAATGCCAAATGGGGAAGTCTTCCAAATCACCGACGCGTATCTGAGTCAACACTTCGAGAATTTGCACGCTACGAAAAGCGAGCTGACCTTTACGATTCCCAGTCAGCAGCTTTCGATCGCGATGCAGGCCGACGGTCGTCAACTTGCCCTTTCCCTCAGCTCACCCGTCGCGCAAGTTTTGGAGTGGCCGGTACTCAAACAGCTGGCTCGGCACTCGGAACTTATCATTCCTGACGGTGAGGGTCTTATCATCCCGGCTAACGATACTTTTTGGCGCGGCATTTTACCTAAGACCTACTGCCAATCTGCCCACGAAGATCTCTCTTTACCCTTTTTTGGTATACGCAACGAGGAGCGCAGCTTCACCTATATTTTTACCGAGCCCAAAGCGACAAGTCTTTGTTTGAACGAGCAGTCGCAGATTCTCGTGCCATCCTTGACCCATCAGTTCAGTGCCGAAAACGGGTTTCAGGCCTATCAAGTTTTAATCGTACCTGGTGATGGCTCGCCCCTTGCTCCGGCCAAAGCTTATCGACATTGGTTNNGGGTTAGAAGACCAGGGAACCTTTCGCAGCTTAGATGAGAAGATGGCTCAAATTCCCGACTTTCAAAAAATCGTCGGCGCCAGTCAAGGCGTAGTTTGGAATCAAGCCAAGGCACCCGAGCTCTCTTTGATCACAGCTACGGACCAAGGCGCACTTGTTCTCACACCGTTGACGACGCAAACGAGTCCAGCGGAATCTTACCGTTGGCAATTTCAACCCATAGTTCATGGCGTCCATGATGTTTTTAATACGATGCTGTGGCCACTCAGCTTCACTCAACGCCCGTGCACAGGTTGTTCTACACAAGAATTACACGATGTCTTTTTCAAACCCATCACTGTTACAGAGGAATTCAAAATCGTTAAATATTCGCCTCGATTTCGTATCCCCCTTTTTCAAGCGGTCTTTCATGATGCCGTGCTTACGACCGATTATGATGAACTTTCCTTAGTAAAGGTGCCGGAAATCGCTCGGGAACGGGCGCTCCTCTGGCAGCTCTATAACATGGTGCCCCTTTGGCAAGTCGATGCCCCAACTTTGAAAAAATACAAAAACTTTATAATGCAGCATCACAAATTTTTTTCCCGTGTTCACCATGTCGCAATCGATTTTCCGCTTAGCCAATTTTCCTGGTTAACGGAAGACCGTCTGGTGCAAGAAACCCAGTTTGGTGACCACGTCAAGCTCGTAGCAAATTTCTCAACCCACATGTGGAAGGGTCTCAAGCCGCTTTGCGTGCGAGCTGAGGTGGAAGGCAGCCGTGAGGAGTACTGTCCACCGAATATTGAACTCGGTATGTAGGCAGACTGTCGTCGACGGAGTGCCCTTACTTTTGTTTTTGTTTTCCTGCCCACCAATGCGTATAAGCTAGGTCGGCTTTTGTAAGGAGCCCTTCGTATTCATTAGAATTGCCCACATCTCTAGCCGCAGTGATCTTTTTCTTGAGAGCGATGGCAGCAGTGTCGATATTGCCCGCTGCCCTTCCTCTTTTTATTTTATTAAAATCTAGCAAGGCTTGCTTCAGTTCTTGATGAGGGGTTGTTTTTGGGGGCTCAGCTTTTGGCGTTTGACCTTGGGGGTCATTGGCTTTAGTAAGGGTGAATTTTCATGATAGAAATTTCATGAAAAACGCGTGAGCGTAGCAAATTTTTTTTGATGGCAGCCCATTGTTTAGGTGTCATCGCGCCGCACGAAACCTTCTCGCTACCTGCTATCTATGATAGGAAGTCTGTCGTTGGGAACGTATAAGTCATTTGAGTTATATTACGCCGTTGGAGGTCTATATGTTGACCCGCTATCTTCGTCGCAGCATCTTTCTTGCCAGTCTGCTCTCTGCCGCAGCGGTAGCCGCTACGGAATGTCGAGACCCGTTTGCGGGTATTTCGCAGAATTTCCTCTTGCAAGAATCTTTTAGCTGCTCTGCAGAGGTGCAGCAGGTGAGCTTGCTGATTAAAAAGACTACGAATTATGTCGCGCCAGGACCTTCAAGTTATTTTCTAAGTGCCAAATGCGCTGGTGATCATAAAGTCATGAATCTCAACTATGGGACTGACGAAGGTCCCGTCAATTGGCAAACTACGGTCAATTGGAGTGATGTGCTCGGAGACGATCCTGACGTTATTAAGATCGTTCGTACTTGTGAAGCGGCAACGATCGCTATTCTGGACGCTCGCTCACAAGTGATTAAAAATTCTGAAGGCCAGGATATTTTAGTTTCTTTTCAAATTTTTGCAGATGAGTCCAGGCAACGCATGGTGGCTTATGTGCTCGCCAGTGAGGACGAGCCCCATCAAGTTAGCATACGCGCGCCTAACGGTGATCTCTTGACCTTAGCCTACAAGCAATTTTTTAATGGTGGCAATCTAGGGTGTTTAGCGAACTGGTCTGTGCGTGATTCGACATTGGATCCCACCCTTGTGGCTTATATTTTAGGCTGGAGAGACAATAGAAATTTTAAATGTCAGGCATCACCGAGTTCGTGGTCACCAGCAGGTTTAATAGTGGTCGGAGTCGGTTTGGGGATTCCTATGCTCTGTGCGTTGGCGTGCTGTGCGGCGTTTATTGTGAAGGAAGCCTACGACGCTCACAAGCGAAAGGCGTATAAGCCCATAATTAGGGATCTTCCCTTATAAAGTAGATTTTATGCCCGAGTCGCTCTTGCTTTTCACCGATGCCTCCGTTGCACCGCAGCATCAGATTGCGGTCGGGGGATTTCTTTGCCTGACTCGGGACGACTTTCTAAGTCAAGATCTAGATGGCTTGCTTGCGAGCATACCGGACAAGATTGTTTATCGTGAATTTCCAACCCATAAGTCAAGCTATGCTGAAATTCTAACCGTCATCGAAGCTTTGGATTATGTGAAAGCGCTACAGAAATCTCTTAGACTTTTTACCGACTGTCAGACCGTTTGCCACCTGCTGGGAGAGCGGCGTGCTAAGTTGGAAAATGTCCATTTTACAACGGGAGCTGGCAAAGAGTTGGCCCACGCGGAGCTTTATAGAGAGCTTTTTGGACGCGCGGATCGCTTTGAACTCACATGGGTTAAGTTAGAAGGTCACAAAGCTTCTAAGGCCCACAAGACACGTGAAGATTTGATTTTTCAAATTTTAGATAAGTCGGTCCGCAAGAAGCTTAGGTTTGCGGTTCAGTCAGGTCTTGCATAAAGTTAAACGCTTGGCGCAGTCTATTAGATTTTTCGCGCATTGTGAGAACTGGGTTTATCGCTTTTGTCTTAGAGAAGGCGGCATCCTTTCCCAATTTTTCTTTCCTAGAATCGGTTGCTCCCGCATTGATGAGTAACTGAGCGCAGGTGAAGTGGTTAAAGGAACTAGCAATATGAAGAGGCGTAGCCTTATGGTTGCTTTCTTGGCTATCCAAGGGGATAAACTTTGCATTTAAAATAGCACGCATAGCATGGCCTGCGCCAACATAGGCCGCCTGGTGAAGAATTGTAAACGTAGTGTTTCGGGATCGATGAATTTGATTTTCTTTTCTTGTAATGAACTCTCTACAAGCTCTTCATCATCCGCTACAATCGCATCTTGTAATATTTTTCGAAGGTTTTTTTTTATTAGCATAGAGCGGCTTAAGCATCAGACAGAAACTAAGCATAGCCCAAAGAAGATTTGCTGTTAATTTTTGGGTCCTTTTCATAACACCTCCAATTGCCCTAAACACGTGGGCAAGAAATCAGGAAACATAGCGTTTGAATATCTCTAACTATGATGCCGAATGAAAAATGAACTAAGCTAAATGAAAAAGGCCAGAATGCTCCGAGAGCCAGTCAACGGCTAGCGCTTGCGCCGGCGTTGTCGCGAAACGCTGCATCTTGCATCTCTCATGAATATAAGCTAAGGATCTCGTCGGTACAGATTCCGCCACTAATTTAAGCTCAGAGGTCTATATGTTAAGAACTCGCAGTTATTGGATCCCTTTATTTGCGCTTTTTCTTGCCTTTAACGCGCTAGGTGAAAGCATACAGGTAGAATGTAAGGAGCCTTTTGCTGGTATGGGCCAGCAGTTTTTCTTGCAGGAAACACTGGATTGTTCTGCTGCGATCAATCGGATGAATTTGCTTATCAAAAATTCTACAGCGTACTCTGCTTCCGGAGCGGCGACGTATTCCTTGAGTCCTGAATGTGTTGATAACAGCAAAGTTTTGGATCTTGTCTCTGGTACCGGCCATATCGTCAACTGGAGCGAGATGATCAAAGGCAACGAGAATATTTTTAAGATCAATCTGACGTGTAAGTCTGAGACCATCGCTATTCTAGACACGCGCCGCCAAACGCTGAAGGCTAACGACGGCAAGGAGTTGGTGGTTTCTTTTCAGGTTTTTGCCAACGATGCAGCCCAAACCTTAATAGCTTATGCTCTTGAAAGCGAAGACGGTGCTAAGCAATTTACGCTGCGGTCACCAGACGGAAGTGTTCTGGTTTCTGCTAGCAAGGAATATAGCCAGACTGGTGCAGGGTGTTTTGCGACATGGTCCGTTAGCAACTCAGGTCTGAATCCTACGGTCGCTGCTTATGTGCTCGCCTGGAAAGACAATGGCCAATTCGATTGCTCCACACTGGCTGCTCACAGTAGCCACAGTGCCACCCCAACCAGTGAAATCGTGTTGTACTCGCTGATGGGTGGGACTGTTGTAGGCTGTTCTTGTCTGGCAGCGCTAGTTTGGCACTACAAAGTCAAGATTCGGCATTTTATCCATCAGTATCAGGATAAGGTTTCTCAATAAATGCCAAGGAAGTTTTCTTCGCTTGGGTCTAGAAGAATTTTCTTGCTACTTTTCCTTCGCAAAAGCTGCTTTTCAAAGAAAGCTGCGATTTGACCAGTGTTATCAGGAATCGTCTCATCGATTTCATAGTTGCGAAGCATCTGCGCGCAGCCTATATGGCCCTTGATGATGGCTATGTGGAGAGCTGTTTGTCCGTTTTGATCTCGACAATTGATCGGCAGAACTCTTGAATTAAGGATTGCGCGCAAAGCCTTTTGCTTGTTGCTTGACGTTGCATAATGAAGAATGGTTGAACAAATTGCGAGCGCAATC
>PLEQ01000316.1 GCA_003136475.1 Deltaproteobacteria bacterium | reverse complement strand
CATCAGAACACGCCCATAGTGCTGGGTATTCATGTGCATTCGGTAGCTCATGCGCATGAATTTAATGATTTGCACGAAGATTTAAAGAAGCGTCTTAAAGTCGAGGTGCTCTTTTTAACTGCTCAAAATGATGTTCTCCACNNGAAAACATCCCTTTGAAAGTGAGGGGAAGGATATAATTTTTGCGATCAATGGCGAAAAATCCGTTCTAAAAATTATCGAAGATAGAGCAGATTTGATCATTGATACGACCTACTTCACCCCGCAAGATTTAGCTTGGCAGTTAGAAGATCGTTTTTTCCCGGAAAAAAATCCACGACGCATGGTTGTCACGATCACGAGTTTCGGATTCAAGCACGGTGTGTGCTCGCCACTGGATATGTTATTTGATGTGCGCTTCTTGCGAAATCCCTTCTTTGTTAAGGAACTTAAGGAGAAGAACGGGTTGGACCCGGGCGTTGCTCAATATATTTTGGAAGACCCTGATTCCAAGTCCTTTATAGATAAATTGATCGACATTAATAATTGGTTACTTCCTCGTTACTATAGGGAAGGGAAGCATTATTTCCGAATCGGCATCGGGTGTACCGGTGGAAAGCATCGCAGCGTTTGTATAGCAGAAATTCTGCGGACGGAATTAAGTAAGTCTTATCCTGGTATCGTTGAAGTCAATGTTTACCATCGCGATATTTTACACTAAAGGAATTTGATATGTCTCATGAAAGACTCCAGGAAAGAGAAAAATTTGCTGACCGGCATATAGGACCAAGACAAGCAGACATAGAAAAAATGTTACGGGAATTAGGTGCTAAATCACTCGATCATTTTGTAAGTAGAGTTGTTCCGAGTGAGATTCTTTCTGATCGTTATGTTGACTTAGGTAAAGCGGCCTCTGAATATGAGCTTTATAAGGAAGTGCGGGCGATAGCTGCAGAAAACAAAGTTTACAAATCCTGGTTGGGTTTGGGTTATGCCAACTGCATTGTTCCTCCCCCGATCAAGAGAAATATTCTCGAAAATCCGGGTTGGTACACCCAGTATACGCCTTACCAAGCTGAGATTGCGCAAGGGCGCCTTGAGTCGCTATTGAATTTTCAGACCTTGATAACGGATCTGACAGATCTACCGGTCGCCAATGCTTCTTTGCTGGATGAGGCAACTGCCGCAGGTGAGGCCCTTTACTTAAGCTTCTCTGAGGCAGCTAATCAGGTGCCCAAAAAGTTTTATTTTGTTTCTAAGCACTGTCATCCGCAGACCATCGATGTGCTCCGGGGGCGAGCGGAGAATCTTGGTATTGAGCTTCTGATAGGGGACCATCGAGAATTTACCGGATACGCGAACATTTTTGGCGCTCTGCTGCAATATCCCGCAACGGATGGTGTCATTTACGATTACTCGCAATTCATCCAGCAGGCTCGCTTGAATCATGCTGTCGTTAGTTTGGCATGTGATCTTCTCAGTCTTGTCCTAATCAAGACGCCTGGCGAATTGGGTGCTGACATTGCTTTTGGCAATACCCAAAGGTTTGGTGTCCCGCTNNCTTTGGGGGGCCTCATGCAGCGTTTTTTGCCACGAGTGAGAAATTTTTGCGCAAAATTCCCGGGCGTATTGTCGGTGTTTCCAAAGATAAAGATGGGAATAGAGCGTTACGTTTGACGCTTCAAACGCGTGAGCAACACATTCGACGTGAGCGAGCGACCAGTAATATTTGCACGGCCCAAGCCCTACTAGCAAATATGTGTGCGATGTATGCTGTTTACCATGGCCCCGAGGGCCTGCGTGCTATTGCAAGATATGTCCATTCTCTGGCTATTCTGCTCAAAGCCGGGGCCAAAGCCTGTGGTTTGGGCGTGAGTGACACACCATTCTTCGATACCATTTTGGTTTCCTATCCTTCCGACAAAGCGCAAGAAATTATCGAATCAGGGTGGCGAAAGAACATCAATCTGAGGGGCTATGATAAGCGGACAGTTGCGATAAGTTTGGATGAGACCAGCTCGTTCAATGATGTTTGTGATATTTTGCAAGTGTTGTCAGGTTTGGAAAACCTACCCTTTGCAAAGGGTGACTTGCGATCTGTAGAAATTCTTAGCGAGCGAGAACTTCGAAGAACTTCGTTTCTAACTCAGGCTGTTTTCAATCAGTACCACTCTGAAACCGAGTTGATGCGTTATATCAAAAAACTTGAAAACAAAGACCTTTCGCTTACCCACTCCATGATCCCTTTGGGGTCGTGTACGATGAAACTCAACGCGGTTTCGGAGATGCAAGCGATCTCATGGAGTGAGTTTGCGGAGATTCATCCCTTCGCACCAGCCCATCAAACCGCAGGTTATACTAAATTGCTTAAGCAGCTCGCCGGATTTCTGGCACAATTGACCGGTTTTTCTGCAGTATCTTTACAACCGAATTCCGGCGCCCAGGGTGAATATGCGGGGCTTCTTGTGGTCAAAGCCTACCAAAAAGCGAAGGGTGAAAGTCATCGTGATCTCTGCCTCATTCCTAGTTCAGCGCATGGCACCAACCCGGCGAGTGCCGTCCTTGCTGGCTTGAAGGTGGTCATCGTCGACTGTGACAAGAATGGTAATGTTGATTTTATCGATCTCGAAAATAAAGCAGCGCAATATCGCGAGCGACTCTCTGTTTTTATGATGACCTACCCATCAACCCACGGCGTTTTTGAAGCAGATATTCAGAAGTACTGCGATCTTATTCACAAATATGGCGGACAAGTTTACTTAGATGGGGCCAATCTCAACGCCCAGTTAGGTTTATGCTTCCCAGCAGAGTACGGTGCTGACGTATGTCACATGAATTTACACAAAACGTTTTGCATACCCCATGGCGGAGGGGGGCCAGGCGCTGGTCCGATTGCTGTAAAGGATCACCTAGCAGCCTATTTACCTGGTCATTGTCTTGTCACGGATGTCGGAGGCAATTCCGGGATTCATGCGGTCTCAGCTGCCCCTTTTGGTAATGCTGGAATATTGCCTATACCGTGGGCCTATATTCGCATGATGGGTTTTGAAGGTTTAAAACGCGCGACACAAGTAGCTATCTTAAATGCTAACTATATAGCGCATAGACTGCGCAATCATTATGAAGTTCTCTATAAAGGAACGCATGGGTTTGTAGCGCATGAATGTATTGTCGATGTTCGGAAGTTCAAGAAATCGTGCGGTATAGAGGTTTTTGATATCGCAAAGCGACTGATGGATTATGGTTTTCATGCACCGACCGTTTCCTTCCCAGTTGCTGGAACTTTGATGATCGAACCGACTGAGAGTGAGTCCTTGCAGGAGATGGATCGTTTCTGTGCCGCTATGATTGCTATTCGGGAAGAGATCCGTGCCATTGAAGAGGGCCGGGCAGATCCTGTCAATAACGTTCTAAAGAATGCCCCCCATACTCTTGCAATGGTCACCGCTTCTTCTTGGGATAGGCCCTATTCACGTGAACAAGCAGCCATGCCTAGCGAATGGATTCGGGAAAACAAATTTTGGCCAGCAGTGTCTCGCATCGATGAGGCCTACGGGGACAGAAATTTCATGTGCACGTGCTCTTAGGCGGATTCCTGAATGTAGCTTTCATATTGCTTGGCACTCATCAGATCTTTAACTTCACTGTCGAGTTTTATTTTGACAAGCCAGCCTTTGTTGTAGGGATCTTCCTGAAGGCGCTCTGGCGAATTGAGGAGGTCCGCATTCACCTCAACGATTTTACCTTTGCCTGGCATATAGAGATCGCTGACGGTTTTGGTAGACTCTACGGTGCCAAAGGGATCCTTTGTCTCGAAAGTCTTACCGATTTCCGGAAGATCGATATGAACGATGTCACCCAGTTGTTCGATGGCATAAGCAGAAATCCCAACCTTAACTGTCCCTGACAATGCTGACATCCATTCATGGTCTTCTGTAAAAAAAAGATGAGTTGGAAAATCCATAAAAGCTCCTAATTTAACGTTTTCACACGTGGCTTATAGAGTGGTATAGGAGTGACTTTAGCGCGTTTTTCACTCCCTCGGATATCAATAGATAGAGTTTGTAACGGATTAAAATCTTCCACAGAAAGGAGTGCGAGACCGCCAGCGCCCCCGACGGTTGGAAGTACGGACCCACTTGTGACTATGCCGATCTTCTTGCCCATTTGAATCACGTCCATACCGTGGGATGGGATCCCGCCTTCCATCATCGTAAAGCCGTGCAGACGTCTTTTAAGACCAGCCGCTTTTTGCGCTTCTAAGATCGCTTTGCCATTAAAATCATGTGAGTATTTAACAGCCCAGCCGATACCAGCC
Source organism: Deltaproteobacteria bacterium (assembly GCA_003136475.1). Lineage (GTDB taxonomy): Bacteria > Bdellovibrionota_B > Oligoflexia > Oligoflexales > Bog-1112 > BOG-1112. The sequence goes on along the minus strand of PLEQ01000316.1, from coordinate 2,117 downwards.
TCTAGTGGCGAAATCGTGTCATCCATATCATTGCCGTACAAGAGATAACAGGCTTCAAGACGTAAAGTATCGCGTGCGCCGAGACCGATCGGCTTTATGCCAAAGCGCTGGCCTTTTTCAAGCAGTTCCATCCAAATTTTTGGAGCAAGCTTTGGTGGAAGGTAAAGTTCGTAGCCTTTTTCTCCCGTATACCCGGTACGGGCGATCAGGCAGGCTTCGCCAAAAATTTCGAGAGCCATAATATGGGTATAAGCCAGTATTTCTAAGCGCAAAGCGTCGCTTGCGTTCATCAGGCTTTTGAGACACATTTCGCTGTTCGGGCCTTGAATGGCAAGCTGTGCCCAGCCTGTCGATTCATTCAAAACTTGGAGCCCGCTGTACGAGGCGCTCTTTGAAGCGATCCAGTTGAAGTCTTTTTCGACATTGCTAGCATTTACGCAAAGGAAAAATTCGTCCTGTGCCAGACGATAAAGGATGAGATCATCGATGACGCCACCAGCGTCATTGCACATCGCCGTATATTGACCTTGATTCGCCTCTAAGAGGTTGACATCATTGATGGCTATACGATTTAGAAACTCTGCAGCCCGCGGCCCCACAACGCGAATCTCACCCATATGACTGACGTCGAAGAGGCCAACGGCATTGCGTACGCACCGGTGTTCTTCAAGCACATTCTCATAGAAAACAGGCANNATACTGGACCGGCATCGACCAGCCGCCGAAATCGACCATTTTTGCTTTTAATTGGACATGTTGTTGAAACAGTGGTGTTTTTTTTGGGGATTCCAAACTGACTCTCTCCAGCAACAGGAAACGAAAAGGAAGCTACTCGCCACGACTCGATTCTTGCGCGGCGTGCTTATTTGTGATTCCCTATCACTTATAATTCATGTTGCTTTTCTTGCAAAGCGCCAAAATCATTGGTATTGCTTTCAATGCAGGAAAGCGGAATTTTGGAATCTCATTTCAGAACGAAAGATGTCTAAGGCGAGAGCTTATGGATGAAATCCCGCTCAGTGTTGTNNCAATCACTCTCAATGAAGAGAAGACGCTGGAGCGTTGCTTGCGGGAATTGCCAAGCGGGGTGGAGTTAATTGTTTTGGACTCGGGAAGTAAAGACAGGACTGTTCAAATTGCCGAAAGCTATGGCGCCGCTATCTTCTACCGAAATTTCGATAACTACTCAGCGCAGAAGAACGCTGCTATTTCCTTCGCAAGTCGACAATGGATACTGTCCTTAGATGCTGATGAGGTGCTGAGCGAGGCCTTGCGTAGTTCCCTTTTAGAGACGCTTAAGCAGGAAGACGCCTTTCAAAAATTCACAGCCTTCAAGGTCCGCCGCGTACTGGTCTACATGGGTAAGAAGCTGCGTTTTGGGAAGGCGCGCGATCTTCCTCTTCGCCTTTTTCGAAAGGATCAAGCAAGGTTCCACGGTGCCATTCATGAANNCATGAAAAACTGGCAGTTCAAGGCAAAATAGGCTGTTTGAAGGGAGAGCTTCTTCACTACAGCTATGAAAATTTGGATGACTACTTCGCAAGATTTAATCTCTATACAAGAAGAATCGCCCAAAACCATTTTGAAAAGAAAAAGAGTATTTTTTTGCCTTTGCATATTGTGCGACCGTGGACCGAATTTTTTTATCGCTACTTTATTCGTCTCGGCTGTCTGGATGGTAAGGCTGGGTATAGCTATGCTTTGGTGAGCAGCCTTTACGCCTTTGTTAAATATGAAAAGCTGCGAGAGATCTATCTATTGGAAGAGAAAAAACCCTGATGTCTCAAAAAACTATTTGGCATCTGGTTTCTAATCGATGGAATAGTGCGATTACTGAGTACGCGCTCAGTTCATCAAAAGCTCTCGCAGGTCGTGGCTACACTTCAATTTTTTCCGCATTGGAAGGAAGTTCCGCCGAAAGCCGAGCCAAGGCGTGCGGTTTGGAAACTCTTTCTCTACCCGGTTTCTCGCTTATGCAAGTCCCGCAGTTGCTTAAGATCGAACGTGCTATTCACGCGGACTGTGTGCTGCTGTACGGGGGGCAAGAGACTTTTCTCAGCAAGTTTATCGGTGTGAAAAAACAAATTCGTTTTTTTGGCCAAGATTTGCGCACACCG
>PLEQ01000428.1:1773-5007 GCA_003136475.1 Deltaproteobacteria bacterium | reverse complement strand
GAGTAGTATATATCCCAACCGGCACCCTCGACTCGCTTGAGCGGCTTCAGCGTCTGTGCGAACTCTACGAATTTGCTCATTTTGATGTCTGATGCATCGTACTTGAATTCGAGTTCCGTAACTTCTATGTTGAATTCGCCTTCTGTTTCTTTAGTACTCATTTGGTACCTCTTGGAAATTTTTCAAAATTGAGGATACCACAAAATTCGCCATAAATTTCTTTGGCGGCCCTATCGAATGCTTTGGCGGCGTCTTCTGCTGTAAGAAAATATCCTAGGCTTTTTTGTTTGATTTTTCCATTTTTGCTTATATTTATGTTGGCAATCCATTTTTTCGTTAGATTTTTACGTGAGGACAGGCTGACACCCCTGAATCCAGAGGTATTCATCGCATGTAGCCGAGTAGCATTTCTGGCATTTTGTTGAATATTGCATTCTCTTAAGTTTTGTCTTCTGTTGTCTAGGCCATTTCCATTGATATGATCAGTCCTTTTCTCATTTGGTGGATTAAGAATAAGTCTATGCATATAAACTGTTTTTCCATTTATTCGAGTGGATGCATAGTATTTACTGCCATATTTTGCAGCCGACCAAGAATGGGCCATTACGAGATCAAAATCTTCATCGTCGATTATAGCCATTTTATTTTTTGTTAAGGGTATTTTTTTCATATTAATGTTCGTAATATCCATTCTTGTTTTCTAGCCACTCACCAAGAATGACCCGTTTGCCTGTGGCTTTGTCGAAAAACAAGAAGTTCACCGTGTTATCTTGAATCCACATGCGGATACGAGGAATTGGCGAGCGCACGTTCATTTGCGCCTTGTACTTATGGAGAAGTTGAAGCAATTCCCCTTCGAGTTTGTCTATTGCGTCGGTCGAAAAGACCTTCAGTTTTTTTTTGAGTGGGCCGTGGTTCTTTTCCATTCGGATGAGAATTTCAACGTCGTTCATATCTTCAAACATCTTCCTCTCCAAGTATTTTATCGGCGAGTCCAAGATTCACAGACTCCCTTGCACTTAAGACCTTATCAAAGTTAAGCATCTCTTGCAACTTTTTCAGTTTAAAATCTGGATGTTTCTCGTGGATCTTCTCTAGATACATCTGTTCCATCCAAGCCGAGAATTTTTTACACTCTTCTGTCCAAGACCATTGTGACTTTGCGTGCGTGTCTGGATCGGCAGACAGTGGCGTACCATAGTGTATGAGTTGCTTAGCGTTCGGGGTTAGGATGCGTTCGTCGCCCGCCTGGAACATCACGCTGCCCATCGAGTGGACATTGCCTATGCCGATGATGATGACTTTGCTCTTGCAAGCTCTGATGGCGTCGTAGATGCCCATGCCGTGATACTCGTCACCGCCGCAGTTGTTGAGTTTGATAGTGATGGGTTCTTCTTGTCTGACAGAATCTAGGACGTGGAGTCCCTTCATTATGTTGGCTGCGGTTTCTTCGTCAGAGTCGCCAACCGTAATCAGCGTCTTGTTCGGCAAATAGATCCCGTAGTCGAAAAGTTTATCAACATCATCGCGATTAATTCTGCTCATTACATCTCCTCGTAAGCATGTTTGAACGCACTCTTGATAGTCACTAGCCACTCGCGCTCTTTAAAGCCTCTCTCAGGTGTAAAATATTGGCCTAATATCTCTATCGTCTCATCTTCTGACGCGCCTGACAAGGCAAATTCGTAAGCGATTGCGTACCATTGGTTGTTTCGGCCTCGATCTTCCTTTAAACCGTTCTCAAGGAGATCCAAACACCATTTTCNNGAATTTCTTGTGAATCGTTCGTTTTTCCGGCTCTTTAGGCTGTGCTTCCATGTGTTTTTGTAAAAATGCAACTAAATCTGTAAGTTTTACAGGACCGTTGAACTCGACGAGCCTTTGACGTCCTTCTTCACGCATTCCGCCAGGGATACGAATGCCGCGCGAGGGGTTCTTTGTCTGTTGATCGGCCAGTGCTGCAATGTTGAGTATCCACTGAGCGAACATGCGCCATACTTTTTCAGATGGGAGGTCGGTATCAAGTGATACCAAGAAGTGCATGGACTTTGAACCAGAGAAAACGATGGCGCTGTAGGGTAGGCCCAGTCTTTTGATGTATTCGATTTGTGGTTTGAGTTCGTAATTGTCCATTTCNNGCCTGTAGCCTTTGATCGGATTCAGAGCTACCAGGAGCAGTTTTTCGGAAGACACTTGCTCAAAGTGTTCAGGTCCCCATTCTAACTTGCGTTTTTCGCAACTTTCGACGGTGGGAACCAATGTCACTTGATCCTTTAAAGCGTTTTCCAGAGGGATACTGTGATATGCGTACTTGTTGTGACTTACGCAAACGGTTTCCCCAGGCCTAAACATCAAGTTTAGGAGCCTTGCTCCAGTTTCATGCAAAATTTGAGTCCTTATTCTAATTCAGAAGCGCCTGCGGCCAACTCTTGAACTTTCTTTTGAGCTTCAACCAATGCCTGCTGTTCTTTTAACTTCGCAATATACTCATCGCGTTGGCGTTTGGCATCCAAAAGGAGTTTTCGGCATTCGTCAACCGAATAAGCACGCACTTTGTACTGTTTTGCGCCATCCAGCAGGACTGGGACCACGACTTCCTTTTCGGTATCTGGAGCGCCTTTATCACCAGGAACCGTCTCTTTTACGGTCTTAGTGACCAATTCTGGCACACCTTTGAAGAATTTTTGCCATTTACTTGACACATTGAAGACTTCCTTCGATAATGCGTTCAGTTCTTCTCGTTCTTTGCGCGTAATGTCCATTAGCCTTCTCCTTCAATTCGTTCTTTTTTGCCACAACTGCAGTCAGCACAATATGAAGTGGGCTTCGAGCAGTCACTTTCAACCACTTTATCCTGGTTTTTAACCGTTGTCAACTCGATGTCGTGATTATCGGGGAGCGCCATGACCACGACCTTATTGGCCGGAAATAGCGATCTGAGTTGTTTTCCAAGTTCATTTACGTCTTCTGAATAGAAGTGATCGCCTTTAAACTTGAAGAAAAGCACGTCGCCTGGCTCTGGACTGATTTTTAAGACTTCGGCCTCTTTTATGGTGATTTCGAGCTACTTGGGCTGGGGCTCAACATAGTCTTCGACGTCTGGCTCACTATTTTGGTTCGGATTCTCGTTTTCCATCTGGCTCCTTAAAGGCGTCTGGCAGGCCGTTATTTTTGTCTATTGCTAGGTTTTTCTCTTTAGTTTGCTGGTCCAACTTGTATTTCTCGCGCTGAGCC
>PLEQ01000428.1:0-1730 GCA_003136475.1 Deltaproteobacteria bacterium | reverse complement strand
TTTGCTGGGAAGTAATTCGCGTTTTCATCGCTTGCTGGATTCAACTGAGCGAGCACGACAATGGGAGCCGGATAGACGTTCTTGTAGCCATCGAGCATACGCGTCAAGCGCGCCTGGACTTCGAACTCACTTAGGTGCGGGTTCTTCTTTGAAATGCAAACGTTCTGATAATAATCGAGAAGAATTGCATCGTAGGGCTCAACGTCCTTTTTGGCTATCAGATTTTCAAAAATCTCTTCGATACCTTCTATGGAAGTGGTGGCGCCTTGTGAACCATTGTGATTCTGATTGATGACTGTAGTGCGCGATGCAAGTGCGGGGATTGCTTTGTTGAAGCGCTCGATTTGCTCAGGAGTTAGTTGGTCATGGTTCGAGTATTTCCAGCCAGTGCCAAGACAGGTGATGCGGTTGTAGATGTCTTCGGTTTTTTCTTCGTTCGATAGGATGAGGATCTTAGCCGGTTTGCCAGTACGAGGGTTTTTCTGCATCATCAAGAAATACGCAATGTTGGCGACGGTAGTCGATTTACCTTCACCGCTTACAGCACCAATCAGGATAATGTTCTTTTGGAAGAACGGCACAACTCTGTCAAAACTGACGTCTTCAGATTCTTTCACCGCTTTGCTGTCAAAAATAAAACCCATCTTCTGCTTTGCAGCAGCGATATAATCCGTGTTGTTTTTGATGATTTCCGCTATGGATTCGGCGGTTTGAATGCCAAAGTTTGCGTTGCGGAGTGTGGCTAGATCGGCCTCGTCCTGCTCTGCACGGACGCGCTCAGCCTTCATTCGAGAATGACGAACCACAGCCTCATCTCTAGAGGTTTCCTTACGTAGTCGGTCATAGTAGCGCTCTTCTTCGATGCGCCGCTCGAACTCCTCAACCGTTTCGGACTTTTGACTCTTTTTGTCACTCATTTTTTTTCAAGTCCTCAAACATCTTGGCTACTTCATCGTCGTATATCACTTCAGCATCGCCATAGCCTTCGAACTTGTCGGGGTCCAACTTATTCTTGGGCGGGACGTAGGTGGACGGCTTGTCTTCTTCGGCTTCTAGTTTATCCTTGGGCTCGACCGTGTAGTTGGTCGCAGGCTTGATTAAATCTTTATTGGCGAATTGCTTTGCTACCACGAACTTCCAGACCTGTGTAATGATGTCTTTCCAGGCTTTCAATTTCTTAGAGTCTGTGATTTCGGCAGTCAGTGATTCGTGAATTTTTTTCAAAAGGGATTCTGAACGGGCGTCGCTCTCGTCGTAACCGGCGTAGAGGATGCTGTTTAGGAGAGAACTCAGGGCTTCCTTGTAGTCTTGGGAATTGATCTTCCAATAAGGCACTCCGGCCCTAGTAGACTTTTCCTCGCCATGTTTTTCGAGCCAGCTCTCGATAATCGTATCGAGGGACGGTTTTTCAACCTCTGTCTCGTCTTTAAGGTCTTCCGACATGCATATATCCCATATTTCTCAGGAGTTTTCTAGCCGTGAGGATCTCGTCCTTGTAGGTAGGATTGTCTTCGTTCTGCTCAACGAAACTCATGATCGTTTTGGCTTTGTCTTCCTTGGAACTATTTTTATACTTTTTCAAGCGAATGTCAAACCTAATCTCAGACTCCCTCTTGAAAAGTATCTCTTCTGGGTTCATGTTATGCGACGATTCGCGCGGGTCAAGCCCCGCACCGGCCAAATCTAGAATCGTGATATTGCGCTGATCAAGAGGGACCGTGACATAGTAG
>PLEQ01000410.1 GCA_003136475.1 Deltaproteobacteria bacterium | reverse complement strand
GTCTTAGCTCCTGTGTAGGATCATGGATTATAGGATTCATAGAATAGTCAGCTTACTCCAATTCTGTCCAAGTCGGATTCATCGAAGCAATCAGTTGTGTTTTTTTAAGCCGTGACCAAGCTTTGATTTCTTTTTCCCTTAAAATCGCCTTCTCGATATTTGCGAATTCTTCGAAGTAGATAAGGTTTTGCACATTGTAGCGTTTTGTAAAACCTTTTATGAGACCCTTTTTATGTTGAGCTAAACGTTCTTGAAGGTTTGCTGTGACTCCAATGTAGAGTGTCGTTTTTCGTTTGTTGGTTAAAATATAAACAAAGTTCATCAAGCCCCCTGTACCGGCATGAGTCCCATACGTGAACACGACCATGTCCGGCAAGTGATCTCAGATAGGTTATCCAGTAGCCTGTCATCCCAGGTCCATGTCATCCCGAACCCCTCGACAGTGCTCGGGGCAGGCTCCGTGAGGNNGAGGGATCGCAGTCTTAGCTCTTTTGTCGAAATGAAGAAACTGTTACTGCCCTGTCAGGGCTTGTGAGCTGCGGTTCTCGAGAGTGGCTTCGTGGGTATGAATGTTCTGGACAACCTTGGACATTTGACCTTCCCAGTAAGCGATCGCACCTTTGAAATTGCCACAGTTAGGAACTGTGCCGAGCTGTCGGTGGGCGCCTTTGAGGCCGGTCACGATTTCGCCAAGATTGGTTTGGAGCAAGTTTGGTAGAAGGCTGTTGAAGTTTGGCGCTTCGTTGATAACTTTGAATTCAGCAAGGTTGATCATTTCAAATCTTGCGGTATTGACGGGTTCGCTGGCTGTAAGAACAGTCCATGACTTGGGGCTGTTGGCTTGCTCAAATTCAAAATACTCTCGATTAAAGTCCTTCAGGGTTTCCAGAGTCTTCGTCATTTCGGTCGGTAATTCTGCGATTTGGCTTGTTTCCGTGATGCCAAAGCGGGTGTTGACGGCATTTTTGATATGGCTATGCGCTCTCTCAAAAGTTTCTCGTGCCAGTTTAAAAGCTTCCCAGTTGTTTTCGATGAGGGCTTTATTCATTTTAGCAATGGAATTGTGAATTTCTTTGGTGAGGTAATTGAGTGTCCCAATTTTGGTGAAAAATTGACTCATGCCGCTAGCCGGTTTGAGAAAGTGACTCGGCAGCTCCAGCACGTTTTGTAGGTTATAAGTTGGGTTTTGCTTGAGCCCAAAATCTACCATCACGATAGCGCCAGCCAGTGTTGTGAGTGAGCCAATCGCAAGAATGGATTTGTCATTTTCTGCTCGTGTAAAGTCGGATGAATGATTGCTTTGCCGCAAGAGACCGATAAATTTTTGGAGCTCGGTGCCGTAGCTTGCGGCAATCCAAGCGCTTTCGGAACTCGTGAAATTCGCGATATTCTGAGCATATTGAAACCACGCAGCATCTTGCGGGGCCTCGCGATCTGCAGCACAGGTATTCACATAGGAAATAGCTTCTCTGTGATAGCCTTGGGCCAATTTAAAAAGTTGCTCACGCTCTTTGGCAAGTTCGCTCGCAGCAGTTTCTAGCTGGGTGTCGATTTTTGAAAGATCGAGCGTGTTGGTGAAGCTATGATGGATGGAGGCTCCACAATAGCAAGGTGCGTCTGGCGTGCAGTTATTAACCAACGCAGCTGCGGGGTCGGCTTGTACCGAAGAGAGATCATCGACACAGACTTTTGCTGAAATTGTGAGTTCACCGCTTGGGAGATTGGCGAGAGGAGAGCTGCTAAACGTGAAATCGCGGTACCAAGTTCCGTCCTGTAGGCAGGCGCTGTCGTTGCTAGAGCAGACACGATACATCATGAAGAACGGTGGAACTTCGCCAGGGGTATCGGCGCGCTGACCGAGATTGAGGGGATTGATATGAACTTGAATCCAAGAGGGACCATAGTTTGTAGAACTCAGTGTCAGATCTTCCGCCATAAGATGGAGAGCATTGGCACTGACCGGGCCTGAGGGCTGCACTGTGCCGTCCGGTACGGTTTGATAGGACTTGCCAGCAAAGAAAGTGATCGGGAACTTCCCTCGCTTTCTTACGGGGATAGGGTTCATCGAGGGATAAGCTACGAGGATTCCAGCAATGATAAACCCAGTCATAATGCTGAGTACAGGTCCTTTCACGATGCCATCACTCCTCTGAGCCTCTTATTGAGCTGGACATATCTTCGGTTGAAGTGTGTTTCGGAAGAATTTTGAAAAGGTTTAGGGCTTTGGATAAGTTACGGGGAGCTAAAATCAAGATACGGAGGAGCTAAGACTGCGATCCCTCGCCCTGCGCTCCGCTTGGGGTCGGGATGACAAGCATAGAAGTTTTGTTTGGTGTCGGCGACCATAGTGAGAACCGAAGAATGAGATTGACTTTGCTGCCCTGGATAGCAAAATGACCGCCTTGATGGATTCCGATCACTCCTTTTAAATGCTGGAAATCATGACACCAAATAGTGAGCCTCCGATTAAGCCCTTAGTAGCCGTTGCGATGTCCGGAGGCGTGGACTCCTCAGTTGCGGCCCTACTGTTGAAGGAACAGGGTTACCGGGTCGTGGGCATTTTTATGCGCAATTGGGATGAGCCTGATAGCGAGGTCTGCACTGCGGCCCAAGACTATGAAGATGTTGCGGCAACGTGCGCAAAGCTGGATCTGCCTTTTTATACTTTTCACCTAGCGGAAGAATACCGTAAGCAAGTTTTTGAGCGCTTTGTTGAGGAATACCAAAGAGGGCTGACACCGAATCCCGATATTCTTTGCAATCGGGAGATCAAATTCAAAGTGTTTTATGAAAAAGCTCTCGCGCTCGGTGCAGATTTCATTGCTACAGGCCATTACTGTCAAGNNGGCAAAGACCAGTCTTATTTTCTTTATGCGATCGATGGCAAAACCTTGCAACGGGTTCTGTTTCCGGTCGGAGGCATGTTGAAGAGTGAGGTGCGGGCACTCGCGCGCGCGCACGGTTTGCCGACCCATGGCAAAAAAGACAGTACCGGTATTTGT
>PLEQ01000227.1 GCA_003136475.1 Deltaproteobacteria bacterium | reverse complement strand
GTCAGGCGACATGTTCGTGGTGGATTATGCAAACGAAAAACTCAGAGCGAAATTTGGAATCATCAAAGGAATGGGCGACAAAACAATCGAGCCGGTCGTTGCTGGCAGGCCTTACACAGATATTCAGGACTTTGTTAATAAAGGTGTTGCTGGAGACAGTCTTAGTCACAAGCTCATTCATGTTGGGGTTTTGGACAGCCTCTTTCCTCCGAAGATGAACCTGATCGAAAAACTGAAAATGTACCAAGATTCTGTCCAAAAGAAGGCCTATCAAGAGAAATTAGAGAAGGCCAAACTCGAAGGCAAGAAAGTACGCGCGCTCGCTCCCAAACAGAGCAAGATTCCAGAAGAGTATGTTGATCTACACAAGCGACCTCTCAAAGAAGCCGCAATGAAAAAGGCAGTCTTGCCTACCATGCCAATCAACCTGCATGACCTTGGGTCTCGATTCTCTGAAATCGTTGATCGCTCTACATCGGTGCCTTATGCAATCAACCCTCGCAACAAACGCAGCATTCTCGTTGGTGGCGACCAGTTAGAACGTCTCGATAAGATGAGTGGCGAAGGTTTGGACAAGGACATTTACATTGCATCTACAGTGTATATACTTTCGACATCTGAGTTCGCATTCTCAAAAAATACCAAACGAGCTCTCAAGATGTCGGTTGACGCGGATGGCTACATTTCTGAAAAAGTTTTGTGGCCCGAATACGAGACTGGCGTGCTAAATTACCCTCCAGAACTCAAAAAAGGCGCCATCGCCACGTTATTCCTACGAAAAAAGATGGGCAAAAAAGACGCCTGTTCGGTGATGAGCATCCATATCGAGTCTTGACACAAAAAGAAACATGGTGTAGGATTTGCATATGAGTAAATTTTGGACCATTATGTGTCTCATTTTGTCACTTGCTGGATGCTGGGAAAGCGGTCGCCCGCTGAAAAACTCCTATAAGACTACCGCCAAACACCAATTTGAGAGTGTGCCATCGACCAAGTACAAAGCAAGCAAAAAGACTACAATTATCGCGGTCATCGACACAGGGTTCGGCGCAGACGATACCTGGACTGGACAAGAGACGGCTCACCTTTGTAAATTTGGCCATAAGAACTTCGTTGATTCAGACAACTCCCTCAAATTTGGAACCAAAGATCCAGTGCCAAAAGACAAGCACGGTCACGGGACACACATGGCGGGTATCATCGACACCTATGCAAAACGTACAAATGAGAGTTTTTGCCTCGTGATTCTCAAGTATTATGACGAACGCGGATGGGGTAATGAGAACTTAAACCACACTGTCGAGGCCATTCAGTATGCAAGACAAATCCACGCCGATTACATCAATTACAGTGGTGGCGGTGTACAAAAGAGCCAGGCGGAGACAGAAGCCGTCAAGGCTTTCATCGATAGTGGCGGCACTTTTGTGGCTGCTGCGGGTAACGAAAAGTCGAATACTTCATTCTTCCCCTACTACCCAGCCCAAGACGACGAACGAGTTATCTCGGTAGGCAATGGCAATGATGAAAATCATCGCGCTCCCTCTTCGAACTATGGTAAAAAAGTAAAACGCTGGGAAAACGGCGTTGAAGTTCAAATGTACAATCACCGAATGACCGGCACCTCTCAAGCCGCCGCAATCGCCACTGGGAAGATCGTTGCAGAGAAAAACAAATCCTGCAAATAAGTATTGACTCAAAATGAGAATACCTGATACATTATCTCAAAAGGAGACACAAATGTCGCTAGATGCAATTATTAAGGAAATGAAAGTCCTCAAACANNCGGATGAAGGTCCCGTCGAAACGATGGTGGGACGGCGCGGTCGCAAAAACCAAGCAATTCAGAGGCTTTCTGATCTCCGTCTACAGTACGCGCAAGACTTGCTCCGCAGTGCAGTTTTTATCATTGTGGCCGGTGCAAAACGTGCAGAGTTTGAAACGATTGCAACTGGTGAAAAATTTTCCTTGTTTAGTGCAGATCCCGAAACTTTTTACACAGACCTCGCAAACCGCATTCATCCTTCCCTCTACACCAAGAATGCCAGCCAGTCGAATCTGTTCGACATCCTTGGTCGACATCTTGAAGACAAAATGCGCGAACTGGGCCTCTCAGAGTACAATCAACTCATCTTCAAAGAAAAATACATTTCGAAAGTTGACACGGCTGCAGATTTTGCACAGATCATCAAGACGGCAATCAACGAGCAAATCGGATCTGAAATTGTCGGCGTGCAAGCTTCAGCATCTATTGTTGACAAAGCCATCGCATCAGGGCATAGTGCAAAAGTAACCCCAATCGTGTTAGCCACTGGCGATGAAAAGTTGGCAGCACAATTGTCTGGTGATCTTGGACGAATCACTCCACGAGTATTCCTGGTGAATGCTGGTAAGACAAGCAAAGAACTTCGCGCGGTCGAAGAGTCCATTCAATTAAAAGAAGTAACTGAAGACAGTGTAAAGTCTACACTCGATCAAATCATAAAATCTCTCAAGAGATAAGGGAACAGAGCAATGAAACTAGGTAAGGCAAAGTACGGCGGTAATAAGAAAGCGTATTTCAAATTGAAAGAAGGACAGTCGACTTTTCGCATCCTTCCTCCTCTTGGCGACCTCGCTGATGAAGGAGTATGGAGTCTTTACTACCGCGTACACTACGGGTACACAAACGCTGCAGGACGCGCTCGTCCCTTCGAAAGCTCTCTTGTAAAGAATGCAAAGAAAATGGTTGAAGTGCCGGACGCCGCAGTTGAGCGTTTAGAGAAACTGAAAGCCAAGTATGACGAGGCTAAAAAGGCTGGCGACAAGAAAACTACCGAAATGATCGGTAAACTGGTCGGCGAAGGCAAGTCGAGATACAATCTCGACAACAACCACTACATGAACGCCATTGACACTCAAGGCAACATCGGCATCTTGAAGTTGCGTCACACCGCCAAGAAAGCCTTAGATGTGGTTATCCGAGAATTACGCGAAAAGAACATTGACCCTCTCGATCCTGAGTCTGGACGCTTCTTCACCTTTACCCGCTCTGGCATGGGACGTGAGACCACGTTCGCAGTCAAAGTGGCAACCAAAACCATCCTTGTTGATGGCGTTGGCGAAGTCGAGCAAGCAATCGTTCACAAGTTGGATGACTCGATCATCTCGCGCTTGAAAAACGAAGCCGCAGAACTCCACAAGCTCTTTAAGATGCCGACAGCAGAACAGATCGCACAGATCGTTGCAGAGTCGAACCTCCAAACTGGCGTGAGCCCAAACATCGACGAAATCCTTGGTTATAAGACCGAAGAGGCCGCTGGTGATGGCGACGCAGAAAGTGGAGAAGAAGAGTCGGTCAATACCGAAACTGGTGAAGTGACCCAACTCCAAGCATCTGACGCATCAGTACGCGCAGAGGCAGAAGAGCCCAAGGTGTCGCCAATCGTTGAAACCAAAGCTGAAGCGAAGGCGNNAGTCGCGCCGACCACTGCACAAAAAGTTGCAGACATGTCTGACGACGAATTCATGAGTTCATTAGGCCTAAAATAAGGAGTTCCGGTGGCAGATCCAATCTCCACCGTCTCCAAGACAACCCTGATTCTGCCTCAAGAGGGCAAAATACCAGAGTTACGCCTGGAGATGGCTAAAATCATTGAGGCTGAGCATCGTATTATCGAAGCGAAGACCGTCAATCCAGTTACCTATGTTGACCTGGAAAACTGCTTTATGGAGTCCTTTAGGGACCTCAAACGGCACATTTCATCGGTTGGCTATCAATTGGACCTGGCTGCCAAAGCTCTCGAAATTGCGAAGTCAGACCTGCTGCTCGACAAGTATCCTGAATACCTTGAATCCAACAACTTCAAGAAGTCTCAGGATAACGGCGATCTCAGGATGGCCTTCTTCATGAGAGATCCCGCTTATCTGGCCGCATTAGACCGTATTAATCAGTTGAAAGCTTTAGAATCAAACCTTGATGGCAAAATCAAGGTTATGGAAAACGTTTGTCGCTACATGCGCAAACAGATGGACCTCATCTTAAGAAGTGGTCTATCGGGAAGAGATTTGTATCTCACTAACAAGGGCTAGTATGGCAGTCATTCGAAGGGTGAATTGGTTACCCCAACAAAGAATCGATATGGAGGATAGTGTGGGCAGTTTATTTCACGCAACGCGCGGACCATGTAAAATCGAGATCACGACCGAAACCGGCGAGAAGTTTTCGTACAACGCGATTATCACTCAACACGATGTCAGCATGGGACCAAGTTCTGCTATCCATATGATGGGTCGCGGAAT
>PLEQ01000048.1 GCA_003136475.1 Deltaproteobacteria bacterium | reverse complement strand
TTGTAAAAGGTGGAGAAGACGAGATCAAGAGTGATGATAAAAAGGATACTAATTTAATCAACGATGAAAAGACTAACGAGCAAAAGGCTGATGATCTGCATAATCAAGCCAACAATCTACCAAACGAAGAACAACCGTTCGATCCAGACTGGTTTGAGAAAAAGTGATCTATGAAGAAAATATCGGCTTTATTGGTTTTGATTTCCCTATTCTCTAACCTGGCTTTAGGCGCCGACAAGTGCGACTGGACCAAGATTAAAAAGCTTCCTGACGGCGGATTCGAATATTCTCTAGAATTGAACGAATGTGTAGGTAAGCTTGTTGAAGACTCTAAAGTAAAAGATCAACAAATTGTAGATCTCAATAAAGCGATCCAATTGAAAGATTTGGCTTTGAAGGATTCGGACACTCGCGCCAACATGTGGCTAACTACTTCTACTAATGAGCAAGAACGAATTGTTAAGATCGATGCCGATCAAAAGACGAGTAATATCATTTATTTCGGTCTTGGCGTAGCTTTGACTGTGCTTTCAGTCTGGGGTGCTAGTAAAGCGCTAGGGCATTAGGATTTGAAATCCTGCTTTCGACTTCTTCGAAAAGATCGGGCCTACTCTTTGCTATTTTGTAAATGTCATTCGGACTTATCGAACCCTGGCCAAAACCTGTGAATAGGTTTGCCAATCCTGCGCTGAATAAATACTCTGCAGCAAGTTGCGAACACAGAGTTCCATCCTTGTAAAACCAGTTATCCTGGCTCTTTATGTCTTTTCCAAATTTACTGCAAACGAATCTCCACAGGAACCAAATCATTTGAGCAAATCCGTATCCAGTTTCGAGCTTACTAAGAATCGAATTGATACCTGTTTGATTGTCTGACACTTTTACTTTAAAAAGTATGTAATCCCTATTTGGGTTATTTTGATAGGAAGATTCAAAGGGACTTGCGGTTACACCTTCTACTTCGGCTTCTATGCACAACCATTTGTCTCCAATTGTGGGCGTTAAAATAAATGCGTGACTAAAATAGCCTTGAGTGATTTCTGCTGTTAAAGTAGAAGTCCAATCATTGGTTCTCTTGGCTAATACTAAATGACCATAATCACTCATGTGAGAGTTCCTTGGTAAGCTATCATATTGACTATAACTTTAGAAGAAATAGAGTCCGAAGAATTCACATATATTAGTCTTAAAAATAAACCTGCTGTCATCGCACTGCTTATTGCTACGTCTTGTACTTCATTAGGATCTTCTGGAATTACGTACCAATTATTTACAAAAGTGCCCAATATAGTAGGACTTTCAGGAGTTCCTCCATATCCTAATACATTGTTTTTATCAATAACTTGAAGGGTTACTATATCTCCAACATTTCCGGGAGATGCGTACAATATGGCCCCTTTTAAATAAACTGTATTTGTAATTTCAAAATCAAAAGTTGTGGTTTCGTTAGACGGCGCCGCAAACATCATTCCAAAAGGACAAATACTTATCGTATCGGTACCCAATTGTTGAATAAATTTAGGAATCACAGTTTGTACTATTGGNNAAGAAAGCGCGTCTTTAAATAAAATTGTCACTGACATAGTTGATCCGCTTCCAGTTGTTTCTATATTTACTAAAGCCGTAACTATACTGCTGACCTGGATGCTTGCAACTAAAACGTTTGGATAATCAACTTGTTGAGTAAAATTGTATTGTGTTGGCGTTGCCATATTAAGATAACCTCACTACATCAAAGTTTAAGCCTGTTACAGTGACAGTGCCCGCACTTGTTACGGCCTCTACGGCTATCGCTTGAGAGCCATTTNNTACAGTAACAATTTTGTTGGTGTGCATATTCATATATTGAAAAGTTGCTAAAGCGGCAGAACTAAGAGGAGTCGCCTGTCTTTTAGTATCAGCCTGAGCTGTACCGCCGACGTATATTTGAACTGAAATGATATTCCCACCCGCACTTGAAGCTGTTAGATTGCAACTAAAAATTACTAGGTAAGTGCCAGATGCGGGAGTAGTGGTAGAGCTTCCTATGACCCCATTAGTTGTGGTTACAGTAATGGCTGCACTACTATTAACTTCTGTATTTGTAATTCCCGCCACTAAAACTTGAGAACTATTTATACTTAAGGGGGCGCCGGCACTTGTTGCAGCAATCCCAGTATCTTGTATATTTATAGCCGTTAGTTCTGCGGGGGTAACCTGTGCAACTATATTGTTGTAACCACCAGCAGATAAAACTATATTATCTGTTCCTCCACTAGCCACATTAACGTCGCTAACAAGCCATAAAGAATTTGATCCAGCAACTCTGGTTGCATTACTTAAAAATGTTGCTGGGAAATTATTGGCAAATAGTGTTAATGCACCGGTAGCGCCATTTTGATTTGTTAAATTATATCCAAGACTCGCTGAAGTACTAGCACTAGAGTTTGTTATGTTTGCCCCTACAGCACCTGCGACAGAGCCTACAATTTGTAACGCCGAAGTAGGAGTTGCGGTTCCAATTCCAAGTCTTAGGTTAGTGTTATCCCAAAAAAAGTTAGCATTGTTTTGTCCCAAAAATGTGCCATTTTGAAAAATGACAGAACCTTGGGTAAAAGCACTATAAAGAGATTGGACAGTTTGAGTCGAGGAAAAATAGGGCATTTTAAGACTCCTCAACAATATTTACGGTATTAACTACAGAAGACACCAAGTATATATTAATGTTTGGACCATATGCAAGTTCAACTACTTGTCCAGGATAGATAGGTATACCTGTTGCAGCAGTGACACCGCTTGTGCTACCCCAATACACGGTAGCAGTTATCGGAGTTATAATTATGCCTTTTCTGTTTGGAAGGTTTGAAGTTCCCACCCTAGCAGCTACTGCAGTCCCCGGTGTAGGCAATGATAAAGTAGTGGGAACAGTTAAAGCCGTATTAATTATGTCAGCAGTTTCTAGTTGCGAATTTATTGAACTGATGGCATTGCCGGATCCGTCAACCGTATAAGCTGTGGTTTTTAAATTTGCCGCATTAAACTGAACTGCTTCAACGTTTGCCACCGCAGATGAAGTATTTATAATAACGGTAGCCGTACCGGACGTATATGCTGTCATTATAGCTTGAACGTTTGTAAAACCGGCAGGCAATGCAATTCTTATACCACCATTTGTGGTAAACCCTGAAG
>PLEQ01000148.1 GCA_003136475.1 Deltaproteobacteria bacterium | reverse complement strand
TGATTGGATTGAGGTGAGCTTATGACGCAAGATCTTCATGTTATTTGGCATCCACCTAAGGTGAACCGGGCGGAACGCGAAGAACTCAATGGTCATAAAGCGTGTGTTGTGTGGTTTACGGGTCTGAGTGGATCCGGTAAGAGCACGGTCGCGAGTCTGGTTGAGGTCAAGCTGTTTGAGCGTCGACTGCGTAGCTATACGCTAGATGGGGATAATCTACGTCATGGCCTCAGTGCCGGCCCGGGCATTCTCAGGGAATACTACGGGGAAGACTTCGCCAAGCGTTTTGGTTTGGGATTTTCTTCGGAAGAACGTGAAGAAAATATTCGACGCATCGGTGCGGTTGCCAAACTCTTTTGCGATGCCGGTTTTATCGTTCTCACAGCTTTGATCAGTCCCTACCGACGTGACCGTGATGCGGTCCGTGCCACCTTGAGTGCCGGAGACTTCCTTGAAATTTTTGTCGACACCCCCTTAACGGTATGTGAAAAGCGTGATCCCAAGGGGCTTTACAAAAAAGCTCGGGCTGGTGAGCTGCGAGACTTCACGGGCTTGCAGGCGCCTTATGAGCCACCCCTCAATGCGGATTTGGTGCTGGAAGGAGCTGACAAAGCTGCGGATATTTTAGCCGACGAACTCATTGCCCACCTTGAGAGTCGGGGCATCATCCCTCGCTCGAGCTAGCAGAGTCTTATTTTCCTGAGTAGAACTTGCGAAAAACCTGCATGCAAGGCAGCAAGTCCCAAGCCCCAGCAGTTTCCACTGCTGAGTGCATAGACCACATGGCAAGACCGACATCGACGGTCTCACAACCTAGCTTCGCAGCAAGATGAGGTCCGATGGTCGATCCACAAGCAAGGTCTTGGCGGGAGCAGAATTCTTGGGGAACTACGTCGACACTTTTACAAAGGGCTCGAAAAACTGTGCTGCTGTAGCCTGAGCTGGCATAGCGGTCATTGGCGTTCATTTTTAAGACGGGACCACCGTTGAGCATCGGTTGGTGATTCCAATCATGCTTGTCACGATGCGCGGGATGAACACCGTGGGCCATGTCCGCAGAGATCATAAAACTACCGGACAAACTCTGACCGAGAGGACTTTTGCCGGAGTTTTGCGGATGTGTCTGATGAATACGTTCCAAGACATCTTCGATAAAATGGGAGCAGGCACCACTCGCTGTCAGAGAACCCGTCTCTTCAGCATCAAAAAAAGCAGCAAGGGCTGTTTTGGGGCCGCCACCTTCGCGCACGGCAGCTTCCAGCGCACATTGCGTAACAAAGACCATCAGCAAGTCGTCATGCCGTGAACCGGCAATAAACTCTTTGTTCGTACCAACGCGACAGTGAGGCGTGTCGAGTGCGAAGTTGAGTTCGAAACCGTCGTAGGCGTGGCCACCCAGAAGATCTTGCATAGCAAGGCGGGCGTCGTGCAAGGACTCGGCGCCCGTAATGGCCAGCATCATGGTTTCCGGATTCAGGGCGCCTCTTTCGTTCTTCTCGCGATCGAGGTGAATCGCAAGATCTGGAATAATGGCGAGTGGCCAAGCGCTCTGCACAAGCTTAGTTTCCAAAATTGGTAAACCCGTCTTGGAGAATTGCGGCTTCCCGTTTTTAGCACGTTGATATTGATACAACTGCCCCGCTAAAAGCAGAGGTCTGTCGAGCCAGGATCGTAAAATCAAAGAGCCATGAGTCTCGCTCAAAAGGACTTCGTAGCCATGTTGCTTCGCCCATGGGTTCAGACGCAAACGTAGTACCGGACTATCGGTGTGGGCACCGATCAGGGCAAAACCAGCCTCCGTGGTCGGGGCCTTGCCGACGTGAAAAGCGATGAGACTTTTGGCGGATGGATGCACGACGAAGTAAGNNTCCAAGTGTCCGTCAGCAGCAGCTCTTGAAAGTTCTGGCGCGCGAGGCGCTGCTTGAGTGCTGCTACAACATGAAAAGGACTCAGGGAAAGCTTTTGGAACGCTATGTACTCTTCGATAATCTGCTCGCGATCCATAAATCTCCTAAATCCCAACTTGCAAGCCAAGCATAACGCCTTGGGAATTAAAACTCTGTTTGCGTCCGGCAAAGGATTTAGCTTCTTCTATGCCTTGTCCGACTTCGAGAAGTATGTGCAGGAGGGGGATCAAGCGGTATTCGACCCCAATATTGATATGGAAGCCGCTAAGATCTGTGTCGGTATTGGCGTTAGGATTGTTGTCGTAAGTGACTTTTAATTTCGAAGCCAAAACATATCGTCCTCGCAGATAGGGCGTCACGTAAGGAAACATGCCTGCCCACACTTTGAAATCGAGACCCAATTCCCGAATTTGCGCAAGGCTGGGCGAGCCAAAGTCGCTCTTTTTCAAATCCACGAGCATGTAACTGGCGCCTATAGAGACTGGTACAAATGGAATGGGGTCGACGTTCAGGCCCAAGGTATAAGCGGTGCCTGAGGTGTGGAAATTGGCATCAGCGGCATCTTTGCTTTGGTACCACCGGTACCCGTAGAGCGCCTCCGCATCTATTAAACTATAGGCGGAATTTGCCCAACACATAAAAACGAGTGTTCCAAGAATTTTCTTAAACATAGGAAATCCCCCTTAAGGTTTCCCGTAGTATATAAGGAAGACTAGTCTTCGTCCGTACTTAAAAATGGATTTTTAGCAATCGGCGGTGCTGGCTCAGGCGGCACGAGTTTGAGTTTGGAACCGATGCTCAGGCTTGCCCAGAGGCTTGCATTTTTTTGGCGCAAGGCTTCTTCACGATCGAGGGCTTTTTTCTTCTTTTTTTCTTCGCGAATTTTTAGCGTGTACTCGCGTTTTTTTTCCTTCATTGCCAGGTAGATTTTCCGCCGATAGGCTTTTTGCTTAGCTTTGAACGTTTCTTGGGATCCTTCAAACGGATCGATCGTTTCATCATCGTCCATCTTATTAAACTCCTTTGCGATTTTCCAACTCGGCCCAACGTGCAAAAAGCTGGTCTATCTCATCTTGCGTCTCCTTCAGAGCCCTATAGGCTTCTTGTAAGGTTTGGGCGTCTGCCATGACTTTTGGATCCAGAGTCCGAGCATGAACGAGCGCTAATTTGTTTTCAGTAGCAGCAATTTTGCCCTCCATTTGATCCAACTCAGTCTGTTCCTTGAACGTCAACTTTTTAGGCTTGGGGGCGGCGGCCTTCTTAGCGGCTTCGGTGCTGGCAGCGCCGGGGGGTTTTTCCGCTGAGCGCCGTTCTTTTTGTTTGGCTTGCCACTGGGCATAGTCGGCAAAGTGCTCGGTGTTGCCTTTGCCGTCGAGGGCCAGCAAGCTATTCGACACGCGATCCAACATAAAACGGTCATGGGTGACCAAAACTACCGCACCCGTAAATTCACTGAGACTTTCTTCAAGAACTTCGAGCGTAGGAATATCGAGATCATTCGTTGGCTCATCGAGGAGGAGTACATCTGCCGGTTGCAACATGAGTTTAGCAATGAGTACCCTGGCTTGCTCACCACCCGAAAGTTTTCCCACCGGGGTATCGAGCTGTTCCGCACGAAAGAGAAATTTTCTAGCCCAGCTCACGATGTGGATGGCGCCATCATTGACGACGACGCTATCGCTGTCGGGGGCCAAAGTTTTCTTAAGCGTGAGCTCAGGCTTAAGTGAGTCGCGATTCTGTTCAAAATAAACGACGCGCAGTTTATCCGCTTTTTCAAGGGTGCCCGAGTCGATGGGAAGCGTCCCTGCGAGAATTTTGAGCAGAGTGCTTTTGCCACTGGCATTGAGCCCAAGTAAGCCCAGCTTGGTGCCTTGGGAAAGCATGAGATCCAGATTTTTTAAAATGCAGCGGTCGCCGAGAGTTTTGCAAACTTTTTGCAAGTGGATGAGTTTTTTGGTCTTGCGCTCACTGGCGTTGAATTCAATATTGACCTGGCCTTGGCGCATGCGAGAGTTCATGGCAGCTAGCTGACTTTGTAAGTTCTCGGCTGACTGAATGCGGGCCTGTTGTTTGGTGGTGCGAGCTTTGGCGCCTTGGTGCAGCCATTCGACTTCGCGGCGTACTTTATTGGCAAGATTGGCATGCTGCTGCTGCTGGCCACTGAGAAAGTCAGCTTTCAAAATCAGAAACTGGGAATAGGCTCCGCTTGCTGCAAAGAGCCCACCCGGATACACACGATTGAGTTCGATAGTCCGGTTGGTGACATTTTCCAAAAAATAACGATCGTGACTGATGACGACAAAGCTAAACGCTGCCGAACGTAGCAGGCTTTCTAACCATAAAATACCTTCGAGATCCAGATGGTTGGTGGGCTCATCAAGCAAGAGCAGTTCAGGGTCTTGCACAAGGGCACAGGCAATACTGAGACGTTTTCGCCAACCCCCGGATAAACTGGCGGTGGCTTGGTAGGGGTCAGCGAATCCCACTTTCCATAGAACTTTATCGATATCGGTCTGATGTTCATCGGGATTCATGCCCAAGCTGCGGAGGGCTACGCGCAGAGCCTCGT